>DDUN01000061.1 GCA_002344825.1 Candidatus Multiplicimicrobium inquinatum
CCCTTTTCAATCGTCGCGCGCGCTTGCACGCCAAGCCCTGTTCCTTCTTTCATATGGCGCCGTAAAATATCACCGGTTGCCAACTGAACCAAGCCATGCTTTTCTTTAATAATTTTTGCGTGCGTTCCCTTACCAGCGCCCGGAGGACCCAACAAAACCATTCTCATTCTTAGGCACGCCTCGATTTGAGTTTGCCGCTCTTAATAAAACCTTCATAGTGACGCATCAACAGCTGTGACTCAATTGCCTTCATTGTATCTAAAATAACACCGACAATAATCAAAAGACCTGTTCCTCCGAAAAAGCTGGCAACTAAAAAGGGCAATTTCAAAAGCCAGTTTGCGGAAACAACGTTCGGGAAAATCGCAATAATAAAAAGGAAGACAGCGCCCGAAGCGGCAATGCGCGTAACAACAAAGTCCAAAAATTCTGCTGTGTTTTTTCCCGGACGAATACCCGGAACAAATCCGCCTGATTTCTGAAGATGATCCGCTACTTCAATCGGATTGAAAGTAATCGCTGTATAAAAGAAAGTGAAAAATAAAATGAGTCCGCCGTAAATCAACGAATATCCCAAGCTTCCATAGCTCAAAAACTGCGCAACTGAAGTTAAAGCGCCTGCTTGGGGGAAAAAGCCCGCCAAAGTTGCAGGGAAAAGAATAACTGATTGCGCGAAAATAATAGGAATAACGCCGGCCTGATTTACCTTCAAAGGAATATAGGTGCTGTTACCACCATAAACACGGCTTCCGCGAATTTGCTTGGCATGCTGAACCGGAATGCGGCGCGTTCCCTGAATAATATAAATAACACCGACAACCGTAAAAAAGAAAAGCGCCACCATAATAATAAGCGCCCACCAGGCCAATTGACCGGTTTGAAAAAGAACATAAGTTTGGCGCAGAGCTTCCGGAATTGATTCCACGATACCGGCCGCAATTAAAATGGAAATTCCATTGCCAATTCCAAATTTATCAATTTGCTCACCCAGCCACATAATGAAAGCCGTTCCCGTGGTCATCGTCAACATACACATAAGGCGAAAGCCCCAGCCAGGATTCGGAACAATGACTTCATCCTGAAACATTCTTGGATTTTCAAGCCAAAGCGCAATGAAAAAAGTTTGAATCAATCCCAAAATAATCGTCCCATAACGAGTATATTGAGTAATTTTTTTGCGGCCTTCTTCGCCCTCTTTGGCCATCTTTTCAAGCGCGGGAATGACAACCGTTAAAAGCTGAAGAATAATCGAAGCGGAAACATACGGCATAATACCGAGAGCAAAAATGGATGCCTTTTGAAGCGCACCTCCGGTAAACATCCCCATAAAACCAAGCAGATTGCCCCCGCCCATTTTCTGAAAAAAAGACGCGAGCGCAGTCTCGTCAACACCCGGAACAGGAACAAAAACACCCAAGCGATACACAACAATAATGCCCAAGGTAAATAACACCTTGTTCCGAAGCTCGGGAATTTTAAATATATTCTGAAAGGCTGAAAGCATTACAAACTCTTATGCGCCGATGAGAACGGCTTTTCCGCCGGCCGCTTCAATTTTTGTTTTCGCCGAAGCGCTGAAAGCATGCGCTGTCACATTCAAAGCTTTTTGAATTTCGCCTGTTCCAAGAATTTTAACGGCCGCGTTCTTTTTACGAATCACGCCATTTGCAACCAAAACAGCAGGGCTGATATCCGAAACAGATAACTCAGAAAGCTGATGGAGGTTAACCGCCAAAAAGCGTTCCTTCATATCTTCGCGGCTAAATCCGCGTTTCGGCAATTTACGCCAAAGAGGATTTTGTCCGCCTTCGAAGCCCGCACGACGGCTGTAACCTGAGCGAGCGCGTTGACCTTTATGACCCTTAGTAGAAGTTCCGCCGTGTCCGGAAGAGCCCCCGCGTCCGAGTCTTTTTGATTTCTTTAAATAAAGCTTTTTAGCCTTCATGACCGATGTCACTTTCTTCTTTGCGAATGCGGGTATTAACCAAGGACATTAACCCCTGGACCGTCGCTTTAAACACATTAACTGAATTATCACTACCAAGACTTTTTGTCAGAATATCCTTTATACCGCAGGATTCACAAACGGCACGCACCGCGCCGCCGGCGATAATTCCGGTACCGGGAGCCGCAGGCTTCAAAAGCACTCTTGCTGCGCCATATTCTCCGACCACTTCATGAGGAATTGTTGTGTTTCTCAAAATAACGCGAACCGAACGCTTACGCGCGGCCGTCAAAGCTTTTTTAATCGCATCCGCAACTTCATTGGCTTTGCCTTGTCCGTAACCAAACTCACCATGGCCATTACCAACAATCACAAGCGCGCTGAAACCAAAGCGTTTACCACCCTTAACAACTTTGCAAGAACGGTTAATTGCCACAACCTTTTCAAAGTTTGTAGATTTTTCTGTTCCGCTGGAAACTTCTTCAACAACAGCAAGTGCTGCTGCGGGAGTCAAAAGCTTCTTTGCTGCTTCCGCTTCGGTTTCTTTTTTTGCTTTAAGCTTATCTGCCATATTCCCTCAGGTTCTATTTCTATTGATGTTTATGCCGGTTGAGCTTTACTCAGAGGCAAAATTAATTGTCAGAACTGTATTCCGCCTTCGCGCAAACCTTCCGCAAGAGCTTTGATGCGTCCATGATATAAATATCCCGCGCGGTCAAAACTAATCGCCGAAATGCCTTTAGCTTTCATCTTCTCGGCATAATACAAGCCCAAGCTCTTAGCCAAATCTTTTTTCGGAGCTTTCTTCGGCGCCTGCTTCAAAAAGTCCTTATCCAGCGTGGAAAAAGAAATCAAAGTGCGCTGCGCCATATCATCCACAACCTGAGCTTGAAGACTCTTTGCTGAACGATGAACTGACAAACGCGGACGCTCCGGTGTTCCGGAAAGCTTTTTTCTTACGCGTACGTGGCGGTGTTTTCTTCCAAATTCTCTTGTATTCATAAATTCCTCAACTCTTGCTTTTTACTTTGGGGCGTCGCTTAGCTTCCGACTTTTTTACCCTGTTTACGACGAACCTGCTCGCCCACATAGCGAATTCCCTTACCTTTATAAGGCTCAGGCGGATTAAAACTTCTGATTTCAGCAGCCGCTTGTCCGACAGATTGCTTATCCGCGCCGGAAATAACGATACGCGTCGGATTCGGGCACTTAATGTCAACGCCATCACGAATGGTGTAATCAATCGGATGGGTAAAGCCAAGCGACATGCTCAAAACTTTTCCTTTAATCGCAGCCTTCGCACCAACACCAATGATTTCAAGTTCTTTAACGTAACCTTCAGATACGCCCTGAATCATGTTACGAATCACAGCGCGAGTTGTACCATGCAGCGCACGGTCTAAAGGCTGATCGGATGAACGGCTCACCAAAACCTCACTCGCCTTGGATTCAACTTTGATCTTGGGGTGCACTTCAAAAGAAAGCTCGCCCTTCGGACCTTTAACTTTAATCTTCTGTCCCTGAACCGTTACTTGAACTTTCTCAAGAACCGTAACAGGTTTTTTTCCTACTCGTGACATATTTCTATTTCCTATTTCGTTTTTTGCGGTTGCTCGCCTTCAGCGAACAGAGCCAAATAAAAAAACGTCCTTATTTCTGCGTGCTTAAGCGCGCAGAAATAACTGCGTTCACCAAACCGTGCAAATAAACTCGCCGCCAACGTTCATTTCTTTGGCTTGCCGATCGGTCATCAACCCCTTGGAAGTCGAAACAATCGCAACACCAAAACCACCCCGAACATTCGGAACTTTTTTAACGCCCACGTACCGACGTAAACCGGGAGTTGAAATACGGCGGATCCCTTGCAACGCAGGCTTGCGTCCTTTGACATATTTCAAACTCACTCGCACAAATTTCTTCGCGCCTTCTTCAAACCCTTTAAAGCTCTGGATAAACCCTTCTTTTTCAAGAATTTCCAAAATCTTCAAAGCTACGTTTGAAGACGGAGTCGTAATCTTCTCAAGACGCGCCTGAGAAGCATTCCGCAAAACCGTTAAAAAATCGCCTACAAAATCACTCTGTGACATAGTTTCTATCCTTCCGCTTACCAGCTCGAACGCACAACGCCCGGAATCAATCCGTCGTTAGCAAGTTCGCGAAAACAAATGCGGCATACTTGATATTTGCCGATATAGCCGCGCGCACGACCGCAACGCTGACAACGGTTATATTTACGAACTTTGAACTTAGGCTCAAGCCGCTGCTTGACAACCAAACATGTTTTTGCCATGAAACGCTACCTCTACCTTATCTTTTTTTAAAGGGAAAACCAAGAAGCTCTAAAAGTCTTTTTGCTTCCTGATTGTTGTTTGCTGTCGTCACAAAAGTAATATCCATACCCTGAACTTTTTTCACTTTGTCAAAATGCACTTCAGGAAAAACCGTTTGCTCAGTCAAACCAATTGAAAAGTTGCCACGGCCGTCAAAGCTACGGTCCGAAAAACCTTGAAAGTCACGAATTCGAGGCATCGCAACGTTAATCAAGCGATCCAAAAATTCGTACATTCTCGCTTTGCGCAAAGTTACTTTCAAGCCGATCGGAGAATTTTCACGAAGCTTAAAAGCAGAAATCGCTTTCTTGGCGCGGCGCACAACGGGCTTCTGCCCTGTAATCAAAGCAAGCTCTTCAGCGCATTGCTCAAGAATCTTGATATCAGAAGGACCTTCTTTAATACCCATATTCACCACAATCTTTTCAATGTGGGGAATCTGCATGGAGTTCTTATAGCCAAACTCTTCCTGAAGATGTTTTGCGATTTCTTCTTTATATCGCGTCTTCAGCCGCGGCGTGTATTTATCTTGTGCAGTTGCCATGTTAGAAAACCTCTCCTGATTTCTTCGCTAATCTTTGCTTGGTGCCATCCGCAAGACGGGAATAACCGACGCGTGTCGGCTTACCGGAACGCGGGCAAACCAACTTAACGTTGGAAGCATGCAGCTTACCTTCAATTTTTGAAATACCGCCCTTAGGGTTCTCTTGACTCTTTCTCTGATAAACGGTCTGGTAATTAATTTTTTCAACGAGCAAAGCATGCTCAGATGAAAAAACGCGCATTACTTTTCCTTTTTTACCCTTATCTTTACCTGCAATCACAAGCACTTCATCGCCTTTTCTAATCTTCATAACCTACACAACCTCCGGAGCCAAAGAAATAATCTTAGTAAAAGCGCAATCACGCAATTCACGAGCCACGGGTCCAAAAATACGTGTTCCGCGCGGGTTCTTCGCATTATCAATCAAGACAATTGCATTGGATGAAAAGCGAACCGTGGATCCGTCTTTACGCTGAATCGGGAAACGCGTACGAACAACAACCGCCTTAACCACTTCGCCTTTTTTAACCGCAGAAGTCGGAATAGCTTCTTTAACTGAAGCCGTAATAATGTCACCGACTTCAGCAACCAAGGTTCCATGACGTCCAATAACGCCGATCATGGAAGCTTTTTTGGCTCCGCTGTTATCGGCAATATCAAGAATGGATCGAATCTGAATCATGCTGCCACCACTTTCGTAATCCGCCAACGCTTACTTTTAGAGACGGGACCTGTCTCAACAATAAAAACTTTATCGCCTTTTTTTGAAGCGTTCTTTTCATCATGCGCGTAACACTTAATTTGACGCGCGATTACTTTTTTATATTCCGAATGCTGAAATACTTTTGTTACTTCAACAACACGGGTCTTATTCATTTTGTCGCTTGTAACGACCCCTTCTAACACACTGACTGATTTCTTTGTAACTTCCGCCATATTAAGACGCGCTCCTCTTTTGATTCATCACAGTCAAAACACGGGCGATATCACGCCGTAAGTCTCGAATAGTCGAATGCTTTTCAAGCTTTCCCAGCTTCGCGTCAAAACGCAACTGCATTAATTGCTTCTTAAGCTGGCCTTCTTTTTCAACAAGCTCTTCTTTTGTCAAATTTTGAAAATCTGCTACTTTTGCCATACTTAGTTACCTTTTATATTGAATGCCGGTTGAGCGATACGCTCAGAGGCAAAATAAATCAGAACCCTTCCCGCTTCACAAATTTGGTCCGAAACGGAATTTTATGCGCGCACAAGCGAAAAGCTGATTTCGCAAGCAACTCCGGAACACCTGAAATTTCAAAAATAAGTTTTCCCGGCTTAATCACGCAAACATAATACTCAGGCGAACCCTTACCCTTACCCATACGGGTTTCAGGCGGGCGCTTGGTGTACGGTTTATCCGGAAACGCACGAAGCCACAACTTGCCGCTACGTTTAACGTGGCGAGTCAAAGCAACACGCGCAGCCTCAATTTGAATAGCCGTTAAATACCCGCGGTCAATGGCTTTTAAACCAAAGTCACCGAAAGACAACTCTGCTCCGCGGGTCGCGACTCCCCCCATCGATCCGCGCTGCATCTTTCTATATTTAACACGCTTCGGCATTAACGACATAACAGCTCCTCTTTAAACTTTTTTCAGGCTTAAGCCTTAACCTGATTATTCTCTGCGCCAGCGGAAGCGGCTTGAATTTCCGCTTCCTTGCTTGCCTGCAGAGCTCTTTCAAGACGCTTTTCTGCTTGCTCTTTTTTAACCAAAATATCACCCTTATAAATCCAAACTTTGCAGCCGATCGTTCCATAGGCTGTGAAAGCTTCGATAAAACCATAATCCACATCCGCGCGGAAAGTCTGCAAAGGAACTTTCCCTTCATGATAACCTTCAGCGCGAGCAATTTCAGCACCGCCCAAACGGCCCTTCACTTGAATTTTAATTCCAAGCGCACCCTTTTGCATTGCTAACTGCATCGCACGCTTCATCGCGCGACGAAAACCAATTCGTTTTTCAAGCTGCTGCGCAATGTTTTCCGCAACAAGCTGCGCGTCAATCTGAGGAACCTTGACTTCCTTGATATCCAAAAAGATTTCATTTTTCGTAATTTTCGAAATATCTTCTTTAATTTTATCAATTTCCTGTCCGCGGCGACCGATGATCACACCGGGCTTCGCGGCAAAAATACGAACACGCACACGCCCCTGAGAACGCTCGATTTCAACGCTTGAAATACCGGCTTGAGCCAATTTCTTTTTGATATAAGCACGTATCTTAAGATCTTCGTGCAACAATGTACCTTCCGCCTTATCAGAAAACCAGCGGGCTTTCCAAGTGCGAATGTAGCCTAAACGAATTCCGTACGGATGAACTTTCTGGCCCAAAACGAATCCTCCCTATTGTCTAAGCTTTAACAGCTTTAGACTTCGACTTTTTTGACTTTTCTTCAACAACCGGGGCAATCACCGGGTTGACAACTTTTTTACCTTCAGCAACGATAACCGTAACATGCGTCGTACGCTTCAACATACGATCCATGCGCCCCTGAGAACGGGGGAAAATACGCTTCATGGTCGGTCCATTGTCAGTCAAAACCTCTTTGACGATCAACTTCGACTCATCTAAACCCTTGATTTTGGCATTAGCCAAAGCGCTCTTCAAAACTTTTGCGATAATACGCGCACCTTTTTTATTGGTAACCTGCAAAATAGCAACTGCGTCGATAGCCGGACGCTTGCGAACAATGTCCGCAACTAAGCCCATCTTACGAGTTGAAATTCTGGCATACTGCCAGCTGGCAACCGCGTGTTTATCGGATTCTGTTCTGTTTTTTGCTAAAGTTCCGCTATGGCTCACAAATTACTCCGTATATCTTTCAATTAGGTTTTCGCACCTGAAGCAGCAGCGGCGGCTTTTTCGCCCGAGCTACCATGGCCACGGAACTTACGTGTTGGAGCGAATTCTCCAACGCGGTGCCCTACCATTTCTTCAGTGATAAAGAGACTCAAAAAATCTTTTCCGGTGTGGATCGAAAGGTTCGCTCCAACGAAATCCGCCGTAATAGTCGAACGACGAGACCACGTTTTAATTGGTTTGCGATCTTTTGTTTGAACAGCTTTTTGAACTTTCATCAAAAGCTTCTCATCCACAAACACACCTTTTTTCGAGGAACGGCTCATATTTTTCTACCTTATTTTCTTCTGTCTTTAACGATAAACTTATTCGTAATCTTGGACTTCTTACGAGTCTTGAAACCCTTTGATTTTTGTCCCCAAGGGCTCTTCGGATGCTCGTTTGATTTCGACTTAGCTTCACCGCCACCCATCGGATGGTCAACCGGGTTACGAACAATCGCGCGCGTAATCGGGCGACGTCCCATCCAGCGTGTTTTTCCGGCTTTACCATAAACCAGCTTTTCATGCTCAAGATTAGAGCATTGCCCAATCGTGGCATATGCGTTCGCCGGAATCAATCGAACTTCACCGGATGGCATTTTCACATGCACATACTCACCCTCTTTAGCCAAAATTTGTGCCGCTCCGCCGGCTGCACGAACAAGCTTACCACCGCAACCCGTGCGCAATTCAATATTATGAATATTTGCACCTTCAGGAATTCTGCTTAAAGGAAGATGGTTTCCAACTTTAATTTCAGAGTCGGGACCGCTAACAATTTTTTCTCCGACTTTCAATCCGTCCGGACAAATGATATAGCGCTTTTCTCCATCTTCATACTCAACTAATGAAATTCGGGAACTCCGGTTCGGATCGTACTCAACCGTGAGCACGGTTGCCGGAAGACCATATCTATCACGGCGAAAATCTACCAAGCGAATGCGACGCTTATGCCCGCCTCCGCGGCCACGCTTTGTAATATGTCCATGATTGTTACGTCCACCTGTTGAACTTTTGCTAATCGTCAACGCTTTGTGCGGACGACTCGCTGTCAACTCGGCGAAGTCAGCAACTTGCTTATATCGCCCTGACGGTGTAATCGGTCTAAATTTAGTCAAGCCCATTTGCGTTTCCCCTTATGCCTATTTCGTAAAATCAATTTTCTCACCCTTTTTCAGAGTGACTGTTGCTTTTTTCCAGCTCGCCGTAAGGCCGGGCTGAGCACGCAACCGACGCTGCTTGCCGTCGTAGTTGATCGTATTAATCTTCGTAACATGAACGTTGTAAAATTTTTCTACAGCAGACTTGATCTGCTTTTTGTTGCTCGCGCGATGAACCTTAAACGCGTACTTAGAAAACTTCTCAGATTCTCTCGCCGCTTTCTCTGTAACAACCGGCTCTAAAATCACATCATACATGTGCAATTTCATAAATTACTTCTCCCCTACAATCCTTTGATCAATCACTGCAAGCGCTTCTTGATCAATCATCAAACGATCACGCTGCAAAACATCATACGCCGTAAAATTACGGGCTTCTTTAACATCAATCCACTCACGCATGTTACGGGAAGCACGGCGAATATTTTCGTCGGCAGTCTTCACAACACATAGCGCGCGGCGACCGTCAAGAGGCTGAGCTTTAACTAAATCAACCCACTCTTTGGTTTTTGCGGAATTCAACTTCACTTCTTCCAGAACAACAAGTTTCTTATCCAATGCCTTTGAGCTCAAAGCTGAAGCCAAAGCGGATAAACGCATCGACTGCGACAAATGCTGAGAGTAATCGCGAGTCAAAGGACCAAAAATCGTTCCACCTCCGCGCCATAGCGGAGAGCGATTTGAACCTGCACGCGCACGGCCGGTTCCCTTTTGACGCCAAGGTTTTTTACCGCCACCACTCACGTTTCCACGAGTTTTGGTATGCGCGGTTCCGCTACGCAAATTCGCAGCATAACCGTTACGAATCAAATTCAACAAGCGCTGGTTCACGCGAACTCCGAAAACTTTCGGATTCAAAACCACTTCGCTTTTTTTCTTTCCCTCTTTAGAGTAAAGGGGTGCCTTCATATTTTTGTCCTCTTAATTATTCTTTTGCAGCTTTATTTTGTTTCCGACTCAGCTGCCTCTTGAGCAGGAGAAGCACTAGCAGATTCTGACGAGTGAATCTTCCAAGACTTTGCTTTACCTTTTTTCAACGAGTTCTTGATCACAACATAGGCGCCGTTATGCCCCGGAATGCTCCCGCGAACAATCAAAACACCTTGCGCTTCATCAGAATCAACAACAAAACAATTTGATTTGGTAACCGTGTCGGTGCCCATATGCCCGGCCATTTTACGACCGCGATAAGTGCGTCCCGGAGTTGAGTTTTGTCCGGTTGATCCGGCTTCACGACCAAACTTAGAACCATGAGCCGATTCACCACCCTTAAACCCATGCTTCTTCACAACGCCTTGAAAACCCTTCCCTTTTGAAATCCCGGTGATATCGATAAAATCTCCCGATTCAAACTGCTTTACGGAAAGCTGCGCACCGAGCTTGAGACCGTCCGTTTTTTCAGAACGAATTTCACGCACAAATTGCAACGCCTCTTCCACGCCAGCTTTCTTCAAATGTCCAACACGCGCTTTTCCAAGCTGCTTAGCCTTACCTTTTCCATAACCAAGCTGAACGGCCTGATAACCATCCTTCTCTTTTGTGCGGATGGCAGTCACATAACAGGGAGAACAATCCAAAACCGTAACCGGAACCTGACGGCCCTCTTCGTCAAACACCTGCGTCATTCCAACTTTTTTTCCGAGTAAACCGATCATCTTCTTTTCCTTTGTTATTGATGCGTCTTATGCTTTCGCCGCGCAGAGCAAAACTTAAATTGTTACAACTTAATTTGAACGTCAACACCCGCCGGCAAGTCAAGCTTCATCAAAGCATCCACAGTACGAGATGTCGGCTCTTCCAATTCGATCAAACGCTTATGCGTACGAACTTCATACTGGTCACGCGCCTTCTTATCGATATGAGGACCCCGCAAAACTGTTGTCTTCCAAATGTGTGTCGGCAAAGGAATTGGGCCGACTACTTTTGCTCCGGTGCGGCGCGCTGTTCCAACGATTTCATGAACCGACTGATCGAGAACACGATGATCGTATGCCTGAAGCTTAATTCTAATTTTTTCTTTCACTTGGACCATTTTATTAAATCCCTTTTTTACTCTATCGCGCCTCGAGCTTTATCGAGAGGCGCATTATAAACGTTAGACTGTGATGATTTTTTCGGCGACGTTACGCGGAACTTCTTTGTACCCTTGAGGTTCCATCGTATAAGTTGCACGACCCTGAGAAAGGGAGCGCGACGCCATTGCATAACCAAACATTTCGCTGAGTGGAACGTGTCCGACAATCGATTTTAAATTACCGCGATTGCCCATTTCCTGAATAACGCAACGGCGCGACTGAAGATCGCCAACAATGTCACCCATATATTCATCAGGCACAACCACTTCGACTTTCATAATCGGCTCAAGCAAAATCGGGCTGGCTTTCTTAAACGCATCTTTGAAAGCAAAGATACCAGCCATTTTAAACGCAATTTCGGAAGAGTCGACGTCGTGATAGCTTCCATCCGTAACAGTCGCCTTAACGTCCGTCACTGGATACCCAGCAAGAACACCGTTTGTACAAGCCTCGCGAACACCGTCTTCAATCGCAGGAATAAACTCACGGGGAATACGACCGCCGACGACTTTATTCACAAACTCAATACCTTTGCCCGACTCAAGCGGCTCAATATCCAAGTAGCAATGCCCGTACTGACCGCGACCGCCGGACTGCTTAATAAACTTACCTTCAGCACTTGCCGTGCCCAAAATTGTTTCTTTATAGGCAACCTGAGGCTTACCTACGTTGACCTCAACGGCATACTCACGTTTCATCACGTCCACTTTAATATCAAGGTGCAATTCACCCATTCCGCCAATCAAGGTCTGACCTGTTTCCATATCACTGCGTACACGGAAAGTGGGATCTTCAGAAACCAATCGCCCCATAACATCCGACATACGATCACGGTCCGCTTTAGTTTTTGGTTCAATCGACATCCAAACAACCGGCTCAGGAATGAACAAGCTTTCGAGAATGATCGGGTTATTTTCATCGCAAATAGTATCGCCGGTTTTTGCCTCTTTAATACCAACCGCTGCAACGATATTGCCCGCACCAGCCTCTTCAATTTCTTCGCGTTTATTGGCATGCATCAAAACTAAGCGACCAAGGCGCTCTTTTTTTCGGGTACGAGGGTTATAGATATAGGAACCGCTCTTAAGCGTTCCGGAGTAAATACGGATGTAAGTGAGAGAACCAACAAACTTATCGCTTGCAATCTTAAATGCAAAACAGGAAAGAGGTTCATTGTCGCCGACCTTACGAACAATGACCTTGTCTTCATCGGAAGGATCCTTGCCTTCAAGCGGCGGAACATCACAAGGCGCGGGAAGATAATAAACAACACAGTCCAGCAACTGCTGAACACCCTTGTTCTTCAACGCAGACCCACAAACAACAGGCTGAACCTTAATATCGATCGTTGCTTTACGAATTGCGCGACGGAGCTCTTCAACCCCGACTTCTTGTCCTTCAATAAACTTATTCATCAAAACATCATCATGCTCGGAAAACTTTTCAATCATATAGTCGCGAGCCTTCTTAGCAGCAGCTTGATATTCAGCGGGAATCGGTTCAACCGTATACTTTTCACCTTTATTTTCTTTTTCGAAAATATTGGCTTTCATCTCAACCAAGTCAATCAAGCCGATAAAATTATCTTCTGCGCCCATCGGAATCTGGATAGGAACAGCGTTCGCACCCAACTGATCACGCATCTGCTGAACGTTAGGCTCAAAAGTAGCGCCGGTACGATCCATCTTATTAATAAAAGCAATACGGGGAACACGATAACGATCAGCTTGACGCCAAACAGTTTCAGACTGCGGCTCTACACCTTCAACCGCGCCGAATACCGCAACGCAACCATCCAATACCCGCATAGAACGCTCAACTTCAATCGTAAAGTCAACGTGACCGGGAGTGTCAATAATATTTAAACGGCAATCATTCCAAAAGCACGTTGTTGCAGCAGATGTAATTGTGATGCCGCGCTCTTGCTCCTGAACCATCCAGTCCATAACCGCAGTACCTTCATGAACTTCACCAATCTTATAGGTGCGACCCGTATAAAAAAGAATACGCTCGGTCGTCGTCGTTTTACCCGCGTCAATATGCGCAGCGATTCCGAAGTTTCTAATTTTCTCCAGCGGATAATGCTTTTTATCTTCTGACATTTTATTTACTTCAATTTCTACTTATCGTTAATTTAAATTAAATGCGCAAAAAGTTTTAACTTTTTGCGCCAAACAACAAAACTACTTACCAGCGGTAATGTGCAAAGGCGCGGTTTGACTCCGCCATCTTATGCATATCTTCGCGCTTCTTAATCGAAGAACCTGTCTTCTGATAACTGTCTAAAATTTCCTGAGCCAGCTTTTGACTCATCGGCTTCCCTTTTCTGTCCGCGGCATATCCCTGCATCCAGCGCAAAGCCAAAGCAATACTGCGCGACTCTTCGACATTCACAGGAACCTGATAAGTCGCTCCGCCAACGCGCCTTGATTTCGTTTCCAAAAAAGGTCGGACATTCTCTACTGCCTGACGAAAAACTTCAAGAGGATTTTTGCCTGTTTTTTCTTTAACGATATCAAAAGCCTCATAGACGATGGACTCAGCAACCGGCTTTTTTCCACCCTCCATAACCATATTGATCATTTTTGCTACAATAAGATCGTTAAAACGTGGATCTGGGTCAATTGTACGCTTACCAGCTGTTCTTCTTCTCATTTTCTTGTATACCCTTTTTGCTTTTGCTTAATTTAGAGTTATCTTTGCGGTTGAGCGCAAAGCGCTCAGAGCAAATTATGGTTACTTGGCCGCAGCCTTAGCATCTTTTTTGGGAGTTTTTGCTCCATATTTTGATCTTGAGCAAGTACGCTTATCAACACCTGCAGTATCAAGCTTACCCCGAACGATATGGTAACGAACGCCCGGCAAATCTTTCACTTTTCCGCCGCGCACGAGGACGATTGAATGCTCCTGAAGGTTGTGACCTTCGCCCGGAATATAAGCCGTGACTTCCATACCGTTCGTGAGACGAACACGCGCAATTTTACGCAGCGCCGAGTTCGGTTTCTTTGGCGTCTGTGTTCTTACGAGCAGACAAACACCTTTACGAAACGGTGCCTTCTGTAGCGCCGGTGATTTCGTTTTAAAAACAACCGGTTTTCTACCTTTGCGGACAAGCTGATTAATCGTGGGTGCCATGAAATCTAATTTCTCCTTGTATTACTTATTCTCTTGCACAGACGCAGCTTCAGCACCAGCAAGATCTTCTTTCTTAGCCAGTCCCGGCAATACGCCTGAAATATCTTTTTCAATTCTGAACGCTTGATGCGTCTTGAAGCCCGTACCCGCAGGAATCAAATGCCCCATGATCACATTCTCTTTCAGGCCGCGCAGATAATCACGCTTCCCGGCCGCCGCAGCTTCCGTCAACACACGAGTTGTTTCTTGGAAACTTGCCGCGGAAATAAAACTCTCCGTCGTCAAAGAAGCTTTCGTGATACCTAAAAGAATCGGAGTCGCTTTCGCAGGTTCTTTTCCTTTTTTGAGCATCTTTTCATTTTCTTCTTTAAACTGCTGACGCTCGATATGCGACCCGACAAGAAAATCCGTATCACCGGAATCTTCTATGCGGACTTTGCGGAGCATTTGACGCACAATGATTTCAACGTGCTTATCGTTCAGCTTAACGCCCTGGAGACGGTAAACTTCCTGAACTTCTCTTACGAGATAATCCATCAAAGCGCGCTCGCCGGATACTTTCAAAATATCTTGTGGCACAACCGGTCCGTCAACAAGCTGCTCCCCCGCAACAACGCGGTCGCCCGTGTAGACATTCAAATGTTTTCCGTGAGGGATCAAATATTCACAAGTCATCCCGGAAGGACTCTTCACAATGATTTTACGCTTACCTTTAACCACGTCTCCTATTTCAACAATACCGTCGATTTCAGAAATCACGGAAGGGTTCTTCGGCTTGCGCGCTTCAAAAAGCTCGGCAACACGCGGCAAACCGCCGGTGATATCACGAGTTTTCGCGACTTTACGCGGTGTTTTAGCGAGCATCATACCGCTCGTCAACTGCTGCCCGTCCTGCGCCACAATGTGAGCGCCGGTTGGAATCGGATAGAATGCGAGAACCTCGTCATTCGCACCAGTGATGATAAGCTGCGGATGCAAATCTTCTTTGTGATCGATGATCACGCGGTCAATCAAGCCTGTAGTCGCGTCCATTTCTTCATTCATACTGACGCCGACTTTAATGTCTTCGTATCGAACCTTACCGGCAACCTCGGTTAAAATGGGAACCGTATACGGATCCCATTTCACAAAAGTTTCGCCTTTTTCGGCTTTACCGCCATCGCGTGGAGCGATAATGGCACCCGAAGGAACGGTATATCTTTCAAGTTCGCGCCCCGTAGCATCATGAATCGTAATTTGACCGTTACGGTTAAGAACAACCACTTCTTTGCTTTCTGTCACAACTGTTTTTAAATTGTGATACTTCACAGTACCCGAGTTGCGGGCACGGAAATAAGATTGCTCAACAACGCGTGAGGCCGTACCACCGATATGGAAAGTACGCATCGTCAGCTGAGTTCCAGGCTCACCGATCGACTGCGCGGCAATAATACCGGTCGCGGTTCCAAGCTCAACCAAACGGCGATTACCAAGGTCGCGGCCGTAACACTTCGCGCAAATACCTTTTACGGATTCACAGAAGAGCGGCGAACGAATCCGAATCTTTTCAATTCCAAATTCACTAATTTTTTTCACAACGTCTTCATCAATCAACTGACCGGACTTCACAATCACCTGATCAGTGATAATATCCACAACATTGTCCAAAGCGACACGGCCAAGAATGCGCTCTCCGAGCGAAACAATTTCTTCTTCGCCTTCATAAACCGGCTCCATCACGATACCCTGCAAGGTACCGCAATCGATTTCGCTGATGATCACATCTTGAGCGACATCAACGAGACGACGAGTCAAATAACCCGCATCCGCAGTTTTAAGAGCGGTATCCGCCAAACCCTTACGCGCACCGTGAGTGGAAATAAAGTATTCCAAAACGGTTAAACCTTCGCGGAAATTCGCTGTAATCGGAGATTCGATAATTTCACCAGACGGCTTCGCCATAAGACCACGCATACCTGCAAGCTGACGGATCTGCTGTTTGGATCCGCGGGCGCCGGAATCGGCCATCATGAAAATTGGATTGAAGTCTTCAAGCTCTTCAAACATCGTGTCAGACACGCGATCCGTGATGTGAGTCCAGATATCGATTACTTTGTTATAACGCTCACCCTCAGTAATGATACCCTGACGATACTGACTTTCAATCGACTTCACTTGCTTGCGCCCTTCATCCAAGAACTTAATCTTAGATACAGGAATTTTTGCATCGTTAATACCGATGGAAATACCGGCTGCAGTCGCGCTTTCAAAACCAAGTTTCTTTAAACGGTCTAAAAGCTGAATAACTTCATAGTGCCCGAACTGGTTATAACATTCGGCGATAATTTTACCGAGCTTAGCTTTAGTCATAACATCATTTACGAAACGGAACCCTTTCGGCAATTCTTTGTTGAAAAGAATGCGTCCCAAGTGCGTTTCGATGATTTCATTATTATCGAGACGAAGTTTTACTTTGGCATGCTTATGAACCTGACCATCCGCAAAAGCAAAAGCAGCTTCATCGGATGAACCAAAAACAAGACCTTCACCCTGAACACCCTGGCGCGCTTTGGTCAAATAATAAAGACCCAAAACGATATCCTGCGTCGGAGCCACAATCGGCTGACCGCTTGCGGGAGAAAAGATGTTGTTTGCGGAAAGCATCAGAATGCGCGCTTCCATGATCGCTTCCATCGAAAGCGGAACGTGAACGGCCATCTGGTCACCGTCAAAGTCAGCGTTGAAAGCGGTACAAACGAGCGGATGAACGCGAATCGCCTTACCTTCAATCAAAACCGGCTCGAAAGCCTGAATACCAAGACGGTGCAATGTCGGAGCGCGGTTAAGCATAACCGGATGCTCTTGAATCACTTCATCCAAAATATCCCAAACTTCGGGACGCACACGCTCAACGATTTTCTTTGCGGAACGGATCGTGTGAACATGACCGCGATCTTTTAATTTACGGATGATAAAAGGCTCAAAAAGCTCAAGCGCCATTTTTTTAGGCAAACCGCACTGATGAATTTTAAGTTCCGGACCGACGACGATTACCGAACGGCCTGAATAGTCAACGCGTTTACCGAGCAAGTTCTGACGGAAACGGCCCTGTTTACCTTTAAGCATGTCACTCAAAGATTTCAGCGGACGGTTACCGGGGCCGAGAACCGGACGACCATGACGGCCGTTGTCAAAAAGCGCATCCACAGCTTCCTGAAGCATGCGTTTTTCGTTGCGAATAATAACGTCGGGAGCTTTCAAATCAAGAAGCTTCTTCAAACGGTTATTGCGGTTAATGACACGGCGATATAGGTCATTCAAATCGGAAGTCGCAAAACGACCTCCATCCAAAGCAACGAGCGGACGAAGATCGGGCGGAATAACCGGCACGACATTCAAAATCATCCAATCAGGTTTGTTTCCGGATTTGCGGAAGGCTTCCACAATTTTTAGAATTTTCATCCCTCGCGCACGGGTCTGCTTCGACTTCGCGGTGCGGACCTGGCGTTGATACTTCTGCGCCATTTTATCAAGCTCAAGACCGGCAAGCAGTTCCTGAACAGCGGCCGCACCCATACCAGCTTTGAAACTATCAAAACCATATTGCTCAACGGCTTTCTGATACTCATCTTCCGTTAAAAGCTGATGCGGCTTAAGCGGCGTTTCTTTCGGATCAATAACGATGAACTCTTCATAATAAAGAACTTTCTCAAGTGAGCGAACGCTCAAATCAAGCAGGTTACCGATACGTGAAGGCATCGTTTTGAAAAACCAGATATGCGAAACCGGAGTCACTAGATCAATATGGCCCATGCGTTCACGGCGAACACGCGATAAAGTCACCTCAACTCCGCAACGATCGCAAATCACACCCTTATACTTGATGCGTTTGTATTTTCCGCAAGCGCATTCGTAATCCTTGGTGGGACCGAAAATCTTTTCACAGAAAAGACCGTCTTTTTCGGGCTTCAGCGTACGATAATTAATCGTTTCCGGTTTTTTTACTTCACCGCGAGACCATCCGCGAACAATCTCAGGTGATGCAATCCGAATACTTACTGAGTCGAAGGTGTTGATATCGTATGTCATACTTTGAGCTTCTCCTTCGCATCTTGTTGCTGCTTTTCTACCTGCGCGGCTTCCATTTCCTGAGCTAATGCGATGCCTAATTTGGCTTTCGCACCATTTTTCTCAGGAACGATATCAAGACCGAGCGCCTGCAATTCTTTCACAAGAACGTTAAACGATTCCGGTGTTCCGGCGTGTAATGCGGGTTCACCCTTCACAATGGCTTCGTAAACTTTGGTACGGCCCACCACATCGTCCGACTTCACAGTCAGAAGCTCCTGAAGCGTGAAAGCAGCGCCATAAGCTTCAAGCGCCCAAACTTCCATTTCTCCGAAACGCTGCCCGCCGAACTGAGCTTTACCACCCAGCGGTTGCTGCGTTACAAGAGAATAAGGCCCGATCGACCGCGCGTGGATCTTATCATCCGCCAAATGCGCCAACTTCAACATGTAGATTTGACCGACAGTAACCTGCTCTGCAAACGGCATTCCCGAACGCCCGTCATAAAGAGCCGTCTTACCATTTTCAGGCAATTTAGCCTCTTTCAACATAGCCTTAATTTCGCCTTCGGTTGCACCGCTGAATACCGGCGTTTCGATTTTGATTCCGAGAACCTTTGCAGCCCAACCCATATGAGTTTCAAGCAGCTGCCCTACGTTCATACGCGAAGGAACGCCCAACGGATTCAAAACAATTTCAACCGGCGAACCATCAGGAAGATACGGCATATCTTCTTCAGGAAGAATTTTCGCGATAACACCCTTGTTACCGTGACGGCCGGCCATTTTGTCACCCACAGAGATTTTTCTCTTGGAGCAAACATAAACAACAACCTTCTTAATTACGCCCGGAGGAAGCTCATCGCCTTTTTTCACGTGTTCGATTTCACGAGTACGCTCAATAACGAGCTCATCGATTTCATCGCTCCATACGCGCGCAAGCTTCTTCACGGATTCTTCAGCCTCTTCATCCGTAAGGCGAAGGGAGTCCCAATCCGCGTTTTCAAATTTTTTCAGATCTGCTTTTGAAAGCGTGTGTCCGGACTTCATCAAAACTTCGCCCAGAACATCATCAAGCAAATCATCCGCTAACTTCGCACCAACCAAAAGATCGGTTACTTTGTTCAAACGAATTTCTTTCAAAGAATCGATTCTCTGCTGATAACGATCTTTGATTTCCGCGATATTGGAAGCTTCTTGCTTCTTTTCTTCGCGTGTTTTCGCCTGAGATTCTTTGCGGGCAAACATTTTTACGTCCACAACAATACCTTCCACACCGGGAGGCACTGTCAAAGAAGCATCGCGTACGTCGCCGGCTTTTTCGCCGAAAATCGCGCGTAAAAGTTTTTCTTCGGGAGAAAGTTCAATTTCCGATTTCGGTGTGATTTTGCCGACGAGAATATCGCCCGGCTTCACTTCCGCGCCGACACGAACAACACCTTCAAGGTCGAGATCTTTCAGCGCCTCTTCCCCAACATTGGGAATGTCGCGTGTAATTTCTTCGTTGCCCAATTTAGTATCGCGAGCTTCAACTTCAAATTCTTCGATATGAAGCGAAGTATAAACGTCTTCTTTACTGAGACGTTCGCTCAAAATAATAGCGTCTTCGAAGTTGTATCCGCCCCATGACATAAAAGCAACCATCACGTTGCGGCCGAGCGCAAGCTCACCACCCTGTGTCGCGGCGCCGTCAGCCAAAGGATCACCCTTCTTAACCTTATCGCCTTTTTTAACAAGCGGGCGCTGGTTCAAGCAGGTTCCGGCATTGGAACGTTCGAATTTATTCAGCTTATAGTTAATGTCGTCAACGATAATTTCATCAGCGGAAACATACTTAACGGTTCCCTTTTGTTTCGCGACAACCACAGCACCGGAGTCACAAGCGACATATTTTTCCATGCCGGTTCCAACCAACGGAGAGTCTGTAACTAAAAGAGGAACGGCTTGACGCTGCATGTTCGAACCCATCAAAGCGCGGTTCGCGTCGTCATGCTCAAGAAAAGGAATCAAAGACGCCGCAACCGAAACAAGCTGTCTCGGAGAAACGTCCATATAATCAATTTCTTCCGGCTTCTTTTTCAAGAAGTCGCCGCGGCAACGGCAAGAAACGATTTCATTATTGAACTTACCGTTCTTATCAATTTCTTCATTCGCCTGCGCGATAACATAACGATCTTCAACGTCAGCGGTTAAATAGTCGATCTTATCCGTCACGCGACCATTCACAACCTTGCGGTACGGTGTTTCAAGAAAACCGACCTCGTTTACGCGCGCAAAAGTTGAAAGCGAAGCGATAAGACCGATATTCGGACCTTCCGGTGTTTCAATCGGACAAACGCGTCCATAATGTGAAGGATGAACGTCGCGAACTTCAAAGCCGGCGCGCTCACGTGAAAGACCGCCTGGCCCAAGTGCCGATAAACGGCGCTTATGAGTCAATTCCGCGAGTGGATTCGTTTGATCCATAAACTGAGAAAGCTGACTGCGGCCAAAGAAATCCTTGATCGCGGCAGAAATCAATTTTGGATTAATCAAGTTATGCGGCATCGCGGCATCCAAATCATAAATCGACATACGCTCAACGCAAGAACGCTTCATACGCGCCAATCCCACACGGAACTGGTTCTGAAGAAGCTCGCCCACAGAACGAACACGGCGATTTCCAAGATGATCAATGTCGTCAACACGGATTTCACCCGAGCGAAGTTTTAAAAGCTGACCAAGAACCTTGATCACATCTTCGTAACCAAGAGTTGTCTTGTCGGACTTGCCTTCCATATTCAATTTACGATTCAACATGAAACGACCCACATTACCAAGGTCATAACGCTGCTGATCAAAGAAGAGCTTGTGGATCAAATCTTTCGCGGTAGATTCTGTCGGTGGATCACCGGGACGAATACGGCGATAGATCGCAAGCTGCGCATCCGCGCTGGTTTGATAAGGATCACGCTCAAGCGTGTTCATCACGCAAAGATCATCATTCGGAAGCTTCACAATCGAAAAAGATTTTACCTTGTTCGCGGCAAAAACTTCGAGAATGTCCTTGGTTAAACGGGAACCCGCGAGAGCAATCGTTTCTTGCGTTTCGGGATTCAAAACATGATCCGCACAAAAATTGTCTTCAAGCTTTGCGATTTTTGAACGATCAAAAGATTTTACTTCTTCCACTTCGTAGAAACTTTCCAAAAGCGAACGAGTCGAAGGACAGCCAAGCGCACGCAAAAGCGTCGTGGCAAGAATCTTACGCTTACGATCGATGTAAGCGTAAATAACCCCGTTAATATCCGTTTCAAACTCAAGCCATGCGCCGCGGTAAGGAATAATCCGCACGCCATAGATCTTTTTTCCGCTTGGATGGATCGATTCTTCCAGCGAAAGACCGGGAGAACGGTGAAGCTGACTAACCACAACACGTTCCGCGCCGTTAATCACAAAGGTTCCTGTTTCTGTCATCAAGGGAAGTTCGCCAATATAAACTTCCTGCTCTTTGGAAACACCTTTGCGTACAAGACGCAACTTTACTTTAAGCGGCGCGGCATAGGTCATACCACGGCGATGGCACTCAAGAATGGAGTACTTCGGCTTACCAAGAACATAGCCCTCATATTCCAAACGACAGGTACCGTCGAAGCTTTCAATAGGAAAGCAATCCGCAAAAGCGGATTCAAGCCCTTGACGCTTGCGTTTGCGCACAGAACCGAATGTTTGGAGAAATTCTTCGTATGAACGAATCTGAATTTCAACTAAGTTCGGAAGTGCAACCGTATCTTGAATTTTAGTAAAGATCTTTCTTTCAGTTAAAGGCACAGTAGGCCCTCCCCGATGAATCTCTGGAAAAAATCGGGGGCTCTGCGAGCCCCCGCATTCGAATCTGGACCGAAACGATTACTTAACTTCAACCTTCGCGCCAGCGGCTTCGAGGGTCTTCTTAATTTTTTCGGCTTCTTCTTTCGTAGCGCCTTCCTTAACAACTTTAGGAGCAGCTTCAACAAGATCTTTTGCTTCCTTCAAGCCAAGGCTGGTAACGCCGCGAATTTCTTTAATAACATTGATCTTTTGCTCGCCAGCACTTACAAGAACAACGTCAAACGCTGTCTTTTCAGCGGCAGCAGCACCACCCGCAGCAGCGCCGCCGGCAGCAGCAGCAACCGGTGCAGCTGCAGCAGCTGCACTAACGCCGAACTCTTTTTCAATCGACTTGACCAAATTCGCTAAATCAATAACCGTCATTTCTTTAATTGCGGTCAAAATTTCCTGACCCTTTGCAGAAAGCGGCGCTTCAGTTGCTTGTGACATAATCTTCATTCCTCCGTTGATAGTTAAACTTGTTGTTTACTGCGGTTGTGCAACATGCACAGAGCCGAAATAAACAGCGCGGTTTCCCGCTTACTTTTTGCTCCGCGCTACGCATACGCAGAACACAAATTTTTATTTGCGCCCTTTAACACCCTGCTCTGCGTTACGCCGGTTGCGGCTGCCGCAGAGGCAAAATATTAATTGGAAGCGGACGCAGCTCCCTTTTGCTTACCGACCTGATCCAATGAAATCGCGAGACCACGAATCGTGTTGGACAATACTGAAGCAAGCCCGGTGATAGGCCCGTTCAAGCTCACAGCCAACTGGGTCAAAAGCTCGTGACGCGAAGGCAACTTCGATAGCTGCTGGACAAACTGAGCGCTTTCCAGACGACCTTCAAAAAGAACACCCACGCATTTGATCTTTTCGCTTACCTTCGAACCATCGACAACACCCTTCGAAATATCCTGAGGTTCTTTGTCGCCGAAAGTCAAAAGAACTGACCCCTTCAAGAGGGAGTCGATATTATCAATCCCGCGGCTTTTCAAAATCTTGCGCGCCATGGCGTGCTTAACAAGCATCGAACGCTTGGCGTTCACGTTCATCTTATTGCGTGCTTTTGAAAGATCAGAAACACTCAGAGCTTCAAAATTCGAAAAGAAAACATAGTTGCTGCTATTGAATTCTTTTTCGATCTCCTGATACATTTTTTCTTTTTCAAGTGCCGGCATAACTTCCTCTTTTTACTTATCTTTTCGCGGTTGAGCGCTAGCCCAGAGCCCCATTTTGACAGTCGCGGTTGCGCCTTTGGCGCAGAGCCTAAAAATTACAGCGCGCTTAAATTAAGCGTTAACCCCGGCCCTTGCGTCGGCGCCATTGTAATCGCCTTCAAATACTCACCCTTGCTCGTCAAAGGCTTAGCATCACGAACAGCCTTGATCACGCTCTTCGCATTCTCAAGAATCGCCTGTTCAGAAAATGAAATCTTTCCGCAAATTGCATGCAATCCGCCGGTCTTATCACTTTTAAATTCAACGCGTCCGGCTTTCAACTCTTTAACCGCTGTTCCAACTTGCGGCGTCACACCACCGGTCTTCGGTGTCGGCATTAAACCCTTAGGCCCAAGCACACGGCCCAGCTTGGAAACTTCACGCATCATATCGGGGTGAGCAACAACAGCATCAAACTCAAACCACCCGCCAAGAACCTTCTGAACAAGCTCATCGCCACCCACATAGTCAGCACCGGCAGTTTCAGCCTGCTTCACGGAGTCACCTTTGCAAAAGCAAAGGACACGCACGCTTTTACCGCTCCCATGAGGAAGCGAAACCGTACCGCGCACGTTCTCGTCGCCGGAATCAGCTTTAATTCCAAGCTGAAAACTCATTGCAACCGTTTCGTCATATTTATTATCTGAAACTTGTTTAACAATTTTGACAGCATCTGCGAGCGAATAGGATTTATTCACTTCAACAAGAGCCGATCGTTTTTGCTGACGCTTGCTTTTCTTCATATGTCTCTACCTTAACTTTAAGTTACTCAATCTTTGCGGTTGTCCGCTTTATGCGGACAGAGCAAAATAAAAACTGTTAGCCTTCGATTACCTTAATGCCCATACTGCGCGCAGTACCTTCAATAATACGCATCGCGCTCTCAATCTTCGTGGCATTCATATCAACCATTTTCTTCTTCGCGATTTCGGCAACCTGCGACTTCTTGATCTGACCGATTTCCACTTTACCGGCTTCCCCAGAAGCCTTGGCAAGACCAACCGCTTTCTTAATTGAAGCGGACACCGGCGGCTGCTTTAAGATAAAGTCGAAAGACTTGTCTTTGTAAACCGTCATGACGACCGGGAAAATCGTTCCCATGTCTTTTTTAGTACGCTCGTTAAACTGCTTGCAGAACTCCATGATGTTCACACCATGCTGACCGAGAGCAGGACCTACCGGCGGCGCGGGATTCGCCTGCCCACCCGGAAGCTGCAACTTAATATATGTTTTAATTTCTTTTGCCATTGCTATACCCTTTATTTCACTTATGACGCGAGCTTTATCAAGCGTCGTAACTATTGCTGCGCGGCGCGAGTTTTATCGAGCGCCGCAAAATATCACCACTTAGATTCGTTCAACCTGCCAGTATTCAAGCTCAACAGGAGTTGCCCGTCCAAAAATCGTTACGCGAACGCGCAACTTGCCGCGGTCCGGATTGATCTGTTCGATCACGCCGTTAAAGTTCGCAAAAGCACCTTCTTTAACGCGAACGCTTTCGCCCTCACTGAATTCAACCTTCGGCTTTGGCTTGGAAGTCTTTTCTTCCTGCCCCTGAATAATCTCGTTGATTTCCTTTTCAGACAAAGGAATCGGACGCTTACTTGATCCGACAAAACCCGAAACACCCGGTGTATTTTTAACGAGATACCAAGTCTCATCGCTCAAATCCATACGAACCAAAATGTATCCCGGAAAAAATTTGCGCTCACTGATACGCTTCTTACCCGCTTTAACTTCACTTACTTTTTCAGTCGGAATCAAAACTTCCTGAATTTTTTCAGTCAACCCCTGCATTTGCGCGCGAACCATAAGACCCGAACGCGCTTTTCCTTCAAGCCCTGTCTGCGTATGAACAACGTACCATTTAAGATCCGACATAATTTCCCTTAACCCCGTCTAATCAAAAAGCTTAAAACCGATGAATTAACGATGTCGATAAAAAAGATCAACAGCGCCAAAAAAGCCGTCGCGATCATAACCACCATTCCCGCCTGAAAAACCTCAGCGCGCGGAGGCCAAGTCACCTTTTTCAACTCCAAAAAGATTTCCGTAAAAAATCCGCCAACCTTTTGAAACATAAATCTATTTCTCTTTCTTGATCACTGCCTTCGCAGAGCCAAAACAAATCGTTCTTGCGGTTGCGCTTCGCGCAGAGCCGAATAATACAGGCCTGGTAGGATTCGAACCTACAACAAGCGGTTTTGGAGACCGCCGCTCTAGCCAATTGGAGCTACAGGCCTATGTCTCACAAAACTTCTGACCATCCGGAAATAACGCCGGTTGAGCCAAAGGCTCAGAGGCCATACAAAACTCGTTACTTCTTCTCTCGAAAAACGATATGCTTACGCAATACCGGACAATATTTCTTTCTTTCAAGGCGATCCGGATTCTGCTTCTTATTTTTCCGAGTCATATAAGTCGTCGGGCTCGCAGGATCAGTTGCCACCAAAGTTATAATTTCGCTTGCCATCTTAATAGTTCCTAATTTATCAATATCGCCACAGAAAAAACTACCGGCGAAGCCGCCGGTTGCACCGCGTGCAGAGACTAAATAAATACCCCGCCGAAAACGGCGGGGTATTTGAATATTACGCGATAATTTCGCTCACAACACCCGCGCCAACGGTTTTACCGCCTTCACGAATAGCGAAACGCAATTCTTTTTCCATCGCAACCTGGCTGATCAATTCACCCGTGATGGAAACGTTATCACCAGGCATTACCATCTCGCGACCCTCCGGCAACTCAACGATACCGGTAACGTCGGTTGTGCGGAAGTAGAACTGAGGACGATATCCCTTAAAGAAAGGTGTATGACGTCCGCCTTCTTCTTTGCTCAAAATATAAACTTCAGCCTTAAACTTCTTATGCGGAGAAACTGAGTTTACAGCGCAAATAACCATACCACGCTGGATCTGATCTTTTTCAACACCGCGAAGAAGAAGACCAACGTTATCGCCGGCCTGACCCTGATCAAGCAACTTGCGGAACATTTCAACGCCGGTAACCGTCGTTTTCATCTTCTGACCATCAGCCTGAAGACCCACGATTTCAGCTTCATCACCCACTTTGATGATTCCGCGCTCAATACGGCCTGTCGCAACAGTTCCGCGACCGGAGATCGAGAAAACGTCTTCAACCGACATCAAAAACGGCTTGTCAACTTCACGCTTCGGCTCAGGAACATATTTATCCAACGCATCAATCAATTCTTCAATGCATTTGATCGAAGCGGGATCCTTCGGATTCTGCGCAGCCGGAAGACCGGAACCGCGAACAACCGGGATCTTGTCGCCGGGAAACTTATACTTTGTCAAAAGATCGCGAACCTCCATCTCAACGAGATCCAAAAGTTCTTTATCATCAACAAGGTCAATTTTGTTAAGGAACACAACAATCGCAGGAACACCCACCTGACGAGCAAGCAAAATGTGTTCACGCGTCTGAGGCATCGGACCATCAACAGCGGACACAACGAGAATCGCTCCGTCCATCTGCGCTGCACCGGTGATCATGTTCTTAATATAGTCAGCGTGACCCGGGCAATCAATATGCGCATAGTGACGCGTTGCAGAAGAATATTCAACATGCGAAACGGCAATAGTAACGATTTTGGAATCGTCACGAACAGTTCCGCCCTTAGCGATTTCCGCATAAGTTTTAATATCCGCAAGACCTTTTGCATTCTGAACCATGCAAAGCGCGGTTGTTAACGTGGTTTTACCATGGTCGACGTGGCCAATAGTACCGACGTTCACGTGCGGTTTTGTTCTGTCAAATTTTTCTTTTGCCATTGTCGTTCTCCTCTGTTTTGTTTTGCTCTGCGCAAAGCGCAACCGCATTAAACTTATAAATTCATATCCGAAACTCAGCTGAAGATGGGAATCGAACCCACGACCTCGTCCTTACCAAGGACGTGCTCTACCAACTGAGCTACTTCAGCACCAGCTGAAGAAAAAATCTTTCTTTACCGCTCGCAGGGTAGAGAATACCCTATAGGGACTCCTGTCCTGAGGATAAAAGAGCTGACATTGTATCTGCGCTTTTTTGCATGTCAATTCTTTTTTGGATTTTTTTCGATATTTTTTTAGAAAATTTACTTTAGACCTGCTTTTAACTTAATTAACCTCCTGTGAAGCAAAAATACTTTATTAGTATAAAAAGAAATTTATTTAATTTTAATGATCTTAATTGCTTTATTTTGATAATTTTTGATTGCTTTGATCAAGTCTAACGAAACTTGACCTTCGTCAACGTATGGATATAATGCCCCGTCTTTTTTGAAAGACAGCTCTCATAATTATTGTCGCAAAATAAGCAAAGGGAAAAATCATGGCCACTCTTATCCTTATCCGTCACGGTGAATCTCAATGGAACCTTGAAAACCGCTTTACAGGCTGGGT
The DNA here is from genome assembly GCA_002344825.1 of Candidatus Multiplicimicrobium inquinatum. Taxonomy (GTDB): domain Bacteria; phylum Omnitrophota; class Omnitrophia; order Omnitrophales; family Aquincolibacteriaceae; genus Multiplicimicrobium; species Multiplicimicrobium inquinatum. Next base: position 27,592 of record DDUN01000061.1, read on the forward strand.
GGATGTGGAGCTTTCCGCAAAAGGAATTCAGGAAGCCGACAGTGCTGGCAAAAAACTGTCCGATTATAAAATCGATAAGGCCTACACCTCAACTTTGAAGCGCGCGATTAACACTTTGGATCTGGCATTAAAATCCGCGGGCAAAAATGGCCTGCCGATTGTGCGCGATGCGGCGTTAAATGAGCGGCATTACGGGGCCTTGCAAGGCTTAAATAAGTCTGAGACCGCAAAACTGTATAGTGACGAGCAGGTTCATATCTGGCGCCGCAGCTACGATATTCCGCCGCCAACTGAAAAAACTGATTTTAACCCCGAAGGTATCAGCGAAAGCTTAAAAGACACGGGCGCACGCGCTATTCCTTATTTCGATAAGAATATTGCCGCCGATCTTAAAGCGGGGAAAAATGTGATTGTGGCAGCGCATGGCAACAGTTTGCGTTCGATCGTGATGCATTTAGAGAATATGACCAAAGAGCAGGTTTTGGAACTCAATATTCCTACCGCCACACCGCTTGTTTACGAGCTCGACAACAGCCTTAAGATTCTCTCAAAAAAAATCTTAAATTAAGAAGCGATTTCAACTGCCGCAGGGCTAAGCTCATCGGGAATATATCCGGCATTCTCTTCTGAAATTTTTTTAGCCTGATCCTGTAAGCTTTCTTCAATGGAAGAAACAAGCCCTTTGTATTCGGGAGCCGGCAAAACAGGCGGCACAGAAACACTCTCCATGCTTTTGACTAGCTCTGCGACAAACGCTCGGGCAACATCATGAAAGCTTGGCTCAAAACCCACAGTAATTTCCCTACTCGGAAGAGAAATATCTCTTTTCTGAAGCAAAGGGCCGGTCGCATCAGTCTCAGAAACCGCCTCTATATTAAAACGAGTCAAAAAAGGCGCGATTTGCAACCCTTTTTTGTCTGATTTTGAATCCGTTTTCACTAAAAGCTCTAAGTTTAAATGTCCGCTCACGCGGCGCATCAGCTCTATTTTATCGATGAAAAAATCCAGGCTTCGAAAATTGACTGTCTTTTCTTCATAAAAAAAATCCCCTGCTGTAGCTTCAACACGCCTGATTTCAAGAACATTTCCCCTGGGAAAACCATAAGGATTACCGACCCGAACATCTTCAAAAACTAAAACAGACTGCTGTCCATCCCACCCTATCTTGCCAATGCTCAGTTCCACTCCCCAACTTAGCTCAAGCACGGAAGTCAGGATCGGCTTCGCAAGAAAAACACAGCAAAAAATTCCCGTGAAAATAATTCCAAAAAGCCAAACACAACAAAACAACAAAAACCGCATTATTTTCTTCATGTATTACTTGACATTTTCCTTTCTTTCAGCATAATATTCCCCGTTTCATTAGTAGTCGTAACTAATTGAAACGATTAGGGTTGTGACAATCGTTTTTGTACACACCGTTCGCTGTTTAGCCGCCAAGGACCAGCAAATCGTTAAGATATTAAAAACTATCGGGCTCGCTTTCACCATTCCTACGGTTTTGGTTTGCGGTCCTCTGCTGGGATACGGCGTTGCGTATGCGTTAATGAAAAAAGGGGCGCCCCCCTTTATCTTGCCTCTCTTAGTAGGTGCGGGATCTATTTTAGCATTAGTGCAGACTTTTAGAACGGTCAAATTGATCTTAAGCATTGAAGAGAAGCTATGACTGACACACATACTGCAGCAACGGCGGAAGCAACTCATCACGTGGCGCACGCGGCTGAGCACCACCACGCTCCGCACGAACTGCCAAACTTCCTCACGCTGCTCTCCGGCAAATATGAAGACAATGCTGTTCTCCAATTTTTACATCAGTGGGAAAATCTTTTTTTCTCGGGTGCTATTTTAGCTTTCATCTGCTTTATCTTTATCAAGGCCGCGCACGGCTACAGCCTAATCCCTCAGGGCTCGCGCAATTTCATGGAGGCGCTTGTTGAGGGCATCGAAAATTTTGTGGTCGGCGTCATGGGTGAAAACGGCCGCAAGCATGTCCCCTTCCTTGGCACCATATTTTTATATATTCTAATCATGAATTACTGCGGGATGGTGCCGCTTTTGAAAGCGCCTTCTTCGGCATGGAGCACCACTATCGCCCTTGCAACGATATCCGTTTTTTACATTCATATCGCAGGCCTTCGCGCGCTCGGCATCAAAACTTATTTGCACCACATTGCAGGCAGCCCTTCCAATGTGATTGCGTGGGTTATCGGCATCGTTCTGATTTTTCCGCTGAATCTCGTACTCGAGTACATGGCCGTTCCGCTCAGCTTGTCCCTGCGTTTGTTTGCCAATATTTCCAGTGAAGATCGCATGTTGCTAAATTTTGCCACGCTTAACACAACTGCTTTTTTCCCGTCATTCGGCGCTTCATTTTTACTTCAACTTTTTGCGAATATGATGGCCGTGCTTTTCAGCACTGTGCAGGCCTTCGTCTTTACTTTGCTTACCGCTGTTTATATCTACACCATGTCGCCGCACGGTGACGATCATGGCAGTGGTCATCATACCTCTGAGCCTTTGGCTCAACCGGGACATTGAGAGAAAAGTTTGTTTTGCTAGTTTTTTAAAATTAAATGAAGGAGATCAAAAAATGACACAGGAAGTAGCACTTTCGTTAGCAGTTCCGCTCGCCCTCGGCATCGCAGCGTTCGGCGGCGGTCTCGGTATCGGTAAAGCCGTCGCATCCGCGATGGAAGCAATCGGCCGTCAGCCCGAAGCGCACGGAAAAATCATGGTAACCATGATCGTCGGCTGCGCACTTATCGAAGCTTTGACGATTTATGCGCTCATCATTGCTTTCATGAAGCTTGCTTAATCGAAATCGATAACGCTTAAAACGTATGGATTTCTTTAAACAAAATATCATTCCGGCTGAGGTTTTTATCCAGCTCGCCGCTTTTCTCATCGTATTTTTCACTTTGAGAAAATTCGGTTGGGGTCCGATTCAGAAATCACTCGCTGATCGTCGCGAACATATCCGCAAAAGCATCGATGATGCGGATAAGGCGAAACACGACATGGAAAGACTGAAAGCTGAATATGAATTGCACCTGAAGCAAATTGAAGAGCAAACTCGCGCGAAAATGGCTGAGACCATTGAAGCCGGGCGCTCGATCGCGAAAGAAATGCAGGACAAGGCCCGTGAAGAAGCTCAGCGTACTTTTGATAAAACAAAAGCCGCGCTTGATCTCGAGGTTTCGAAAGCGCGCGTAACGATGCGCCGCGAAATCGCCGACATCTCAATTCATGTGGCTGAAAAGGTTCTGCGCGAAAACTTAACCGAAGCCAAGCTGCGCGATAAAGCATCGCAGCTGGTTGACGAGCTTGAGAAGACGCTATGAAAGACGCCGGAATCCTTGCTAAGCAGTATGCGAACGCCCTTTTGAATCTCAGCAGTGCCCAAAAAAATACTGCTGAGATTGAAAAGACCTTTGATGAGTTCGTGAATGCCGCTTACAAGGATCCGCGTTTTGCTCGGTTCATGAACAGCCCGGTCGTGCCGGTGCAGGAAAAAGAAAACCTGCTTAAAAAACTTATGCCGCAGGATGCGCCCGCGGTTCTGGGACTTTTCTTGAAACTGGTCCTGAAGAAGAAGCGCTTTGAAATTTTACCTTTAATCGAAAATACTTTTCAATCTTTGTCCGAAAAAAAACGCGGCGTGCGCCGTGCCGAATATATCAGCGCTTCGCCGATTACGCCCGAAACGCAAAAAAAACTTACTTCTGTTTTGGAAAGCCGGTCTTTTTTTAAGGCCGACGCGGGTCATCCCGTGAAAATTAATTTGGTTACAAAAGTCGATCCGTCACTGATCGGCGGATTTGTTTTGAAACTCGACGAGCATGTCGTCGATGCGAGTTATAAAACGAAATTACAGGAAATGAAGCAGAAACTTTACGCGGCTGCGGTGTGAGTCTTTTTTGCTCTGTGCGTTTTTAAACGCACAACCGCGCAGTGTTAAATTTAGCTCTGCGCTGAGCACGCAACCGCGATTCGGTTAATGCGCAATAAAATGCGAAAGGAATAATTATTATGTTGAAAGCAGATGAAGTAACACAGGCGCTCGAAAAAGAAATCGCAAAGTATCAATCCAAACTCGAAGTCGAGTCGGTTGGTTATGTTCTGCAGGTCGGCGACGGTATCGCGCGCGTTTACGGGCTCGATGCGGTTATGGCCGGCGAACTTGTCACCTTTGAAGACGGAACCACAGGTTTGGTTTTGAACCTGGAGCCGAATCAAGTCGGTGTGGTTATTTTGGGTGACGACCGCAAAATCAAAGAAGGCGGCATGGTTAAGCGCACAGGCAAAATCGCGCAGGTTCCTGTCGGACCCGCTTTGATGGGCCGCGTGGTGAATCCGCTTGGAGAACCGATGGACGGCAAAGGACCGATCGTCACCGATCGTTTTCGCCCGATTGAAGCATTGCCTCCTTCCGTCATTCAGCGTCAGCCGGTTAAAGAACCTTTGCAAACCGGCATTAAAGCCGTCGACGGCATGATTCCAATCGGACGCGGACAACGCGAGTTAATCATCGGTGACCGTCAAACCGGAAAAACCGCAATTATTCTCGACACCATCATCAATCAAAAAGGCACGGGTATTCACTGTATCTATGTTGCCATCGGGCAAAAGCTTTCAAGTGTCGTTGGTATCGCCAAAACACTTGAAGAACAAGGCGCAATGGAATACACAACGATCGTTTCCGCTTCCGCGGATGATCCGGCTCCATTGCAGTTTTTGGCTCCGTATGCTGGCTGTGCCATCGGAGAAGAAGATTTGTACAATGGCCGCCACGCTTTAGTTGCCTACGACGATTTATCGAAGCATGCCGTGGCTTACCGCCAGCTTTCGCTTCTGCTTCAGCGCCCTCCCGGACGCGAAGCTTATCCCGGAGACGTTTTCTATCTTCATTCCCGTTTGCTTGAGCGCGCGGCAAAAGTGCGCCAAGACTTGGGCGGCGGATCTTTGACAGCTCTGCCTGTTATCGAAACGCAATTGGGCGACGTTTCCGCTTATATTCCGACCAATGTGATTTCTATCACGGACGGTCAGATTTATTTGGAAACAGATTTGTTTTACGCCGGTGTTCGTCCCGCGATTAACGTGGGACTTTCTGTTTCCCGCGTCGGCGGCAACGCTCAAACGAAAGCGATGAAGCAAGTCGCCGGAACATTGCGCCTTGTTTTGGCTCAGTACCGTGAACTCGCAGCTTTCGCTCAGCTCTCAACGGATTTAGATAAATCCACCAAAGATCAGCTGACGCGCGGAGAGCGCATGGTTGAACTTCTCAAGCAAAATGTTTTTCAGCCTATGCCGTTCGAAAAACAGGTTGTGATTATTTTGGCCGCCAATGACGGCGCGCTGGATGATTTGCCGTTGAAGCGATTGAAAGATTTCGAGAAAGAGTATCTCGCTTTCTTGGACAAAAATTATGCGGACGCGATACGGGACATTCAAACAACGAAAGCGTTGTCGAATGAAACCAAAGAGAAATTAAAAAACGCGGTTTCGGCCTTTAAAGCAACATTCCGGTAACGTTTAGACGATTTACATAAAGCAAATCGTCGGAATAACAGGTTTAAAGAAGTATGTCGGGACAGTTAAGAACATTAAAAAACAGAATTAGAAGCATTTCCAACACGAAGAAAATTACGCGTGCAATGGAGATGGTGTCGGCGGCAAAGCTCAAGCGCTATCAGAAGATGGTGTTGGAAGGCGCGCCCTATGCCGATGGCTTGCTTCAACTTTTGAAACGTGTCAGCGCTAGCGGTGTCGCAGCTGATCATCCCCTGCTGGGCGGCAATTCGTCCAAGCGCGGTGAAAAGAAAAAAGCGCTTTTTGTTTTCACATCGGATACCGGTCTTTGCGGATCACTCAATCTTGATTTGATCAATTCGGCTCAAACTTTTTTAAAAAATGAGAAAGAGCCTGCGGTCATTATCGGTGTCGGAAAAATGGGCGTACTCGCTCTTAAAAAATCCGGCCGCACGATTGAAAAAACATTTATTGAAATCAAATCCACAGAAATTGAAAACACGATTGTAGAAATTAAAAACTTGGCCGCCGAACTTTATCTTTCCGGACGAGTTGACAGTGTATACGCGACGTACAGCCGTTTTATCAGCGCGACACGCTTCAAGCCTGTCACCGAAAAGTTGCTCCCGTTCAGTATTGATTCCGCCTCTGAGCCTGCGGCTCAACAGGCATCAAACGATGCTTATATTATGGAACCATCTCCTGAAACTCTTTTCGATCGGCTTGTCCCCGCTGTTTTTAGCATGCGGGTTCGGCAAATCTTTCTTGAATCGTTTGTCAGTGAACAAATGGCGCGCATGAACGCGATGCATCAGGCGACTGAAAACGCATCGGAATTGATTGATGAGCTTGTTTTGGCACGCAACAAGGCTAGACAAGCGGCAATCACAAAAGAACTTATTGAAATTATTTCAGGGTCTCAAGCTTTAAAAGCCTAAGATCCTTTTTTGTTTGGCCGGAAAACATAAAGTTTTCCGACGTTAAGGTTTTGAACTAATAACTATTGTTGGAGGAATTATGTCATTCGGAAAAGTAGTACAAGTTATGGGTCCCAGTGTGGACATCGAGTTCGAAACAGATCAACTGCCAAAAATGTTGAACGCGGTCACAATTGATCTCGCCTCTGCACCTTCGGCGCAACCGGGCGAATCTGCCAAAAAAAATCAACTCGTCCTTGAAGTCGCTCAGCATATCGGCGGCAATGTCGTGCGCTGTATCGCGCTTGCGACAACCGACGGGCTTGTCCGCGGCATGAAAGCGGCTGATACCGGCGCGCCGATTTCGGTTCCGGTCGGCAATCAAACTCTGGGGCGCATTTTTAATCTGCTCGGCCAGCCGATTGACGAGCAAAAAAATAAACCGATTGACCTTAAAAAGACTTATCCAATTCATCGCGAACCGCCTTCTTATGAAGAGCTTCTTCCCGTTTCCGAAATTTTGGAAACCGGCATTAAGGTTGTCGATCTTCTTGCGCCTTACGCCAAGGGCGGAAAAGTGGGTTTGTTCGGCGGTGCCGGTGTCGGTAAAACCGTCATCGTTATGGAATTGATCAACAACATCGCAAAGCAACACGGCGGTGTCTCTGTTTTCTGCGGCGTCGGTGAGCGTACCCGTGAAGGTAACGATTTGTGGCTTGAGCTCAATGAGTCGGGCGTACATGAAAAAACCGCGCTCGTCTTCGGCCAGATGAACGAACCACCGGGAGCCCGTTTACGTGTTCCTTTGACCGGTTTGGCAATGGCTGAATATTTCCGCGACGAAGCGCATCAGGATGTTCTTCTTTTCGTGGACAACATTTTCCGTTTTACTCAAGCGGGTTCGGAAGTTTCAGCGCTTTTGGGCCGCATGCCTTCCGCGGTGGGTTATCAGCCCAACCTTGCGACCGAAATGGCCGCATTGCAGGAACGCATTGCTTCCACGAAATCCGGTTCAATTACTTCGGTTCAGGCGATTTATGTTCCCGCGGACGATTTAACCGATCCCGCGCCGGCAACCGCTTTCTCGCATTTGGATGGCGTGACCGTTCTTTCGCGTCAAATCGCCGAGCTTGGAATTTATCCCGCTTGTGATCCGCTTGCTTCAACATCGCGCATGCTTGATCCGCGCATTTTGGGCGAAGAGCATTACAATATCGCCCGCGAAGTTCAGCGTATTTTGCAGCGTTACAAAGATTTGCGCGATATTATCGCGATCTTGGGTATCAATGAGCTTTCGCAGGAAGACAAAGAAATTGTGGCGCGCGCACGCAAGCTTGAAAAATTTCTTTCACAGCCTTTCCATGTTGCCGAGCAGTTCAGCAACTTAAAAGGTAAGTATGTTCCGCTCAAAGAAACCATCGCGGGCTTTAAACGGCTTATCGCGGGCGAATTCGATCATATCCCCGAGCAATGTTTCTATATGTGCGGAGGCATTGAAGATGTCGTTGCAAACTACGAGCGCATGAAACAATAATTTGCTTCTGCGGCTTTACCGCAACCGCAAATTAAAAAGAAACAGTAACAGAAACAAACAGTATGAGTTATCAGTTACAAATTATTACACCGCAGGGCAAAGCGTACGAAAACCAGATTGAACACGCGGAAGTTCCCGCGGAATCGGGTTATTTCGGCGTGCTTTCAAACCATGCTCCGCTGCTCAGTTCCTCGGCGGGCGGGCGTCTCACGCTGCGCGAGAAAGGCGGAAAAACCCGCGTTTTTTCGGTCGGCCCTGGTTTTTTTGAAACAAGAAAAAACCAAGCCGTTTTGATGACCGAGTCATTCTCGGAAAAAAACTAGGCGGCGCATGGCAACCGTTTTCTTTTGGATCGCTTCCGTTTTAGCCGTCGCAAGCGCGCTCAGCATTCTTTTCGTAAAAAAACCGACGCGTGCCCTGCTTGCTCTCTTAGTCTGCATGATTTGCTTGGGCGTACTTTACACACTGTTGCATGCCTACTTTGTTGCTATCGTCCATCTGATTGTTTATGCTGGCGCCGTGCTCGTTTTGTTTTTGTTTGTGATCATGCTTGAAGGCTTGGGCGCGACAACCCTTCCGATTCAACGCCGCTTTTCACCGCTTCATCTCGCTTTAACCGCGACAGCCGGTCTTATCTTTTCTTTCTTTATCGTGAAAATTTTATGCTCATCGAAACTGCCTGCGCTTCAAAACGCGGCCGGTACGGTAGAAAACATCGGAAAAAATCTCTTCACGAATTACCTTCTGCCCTTTGAGTTGGTTGCGGTGCTCATTCTGGTTGGTATTTTCGCGGCAGTTTCCCTGATTAAACCGGAAAATAAAAAATCATGATTCATCCAACAGCAGAGCACTATTTGGTCTTAAGCGGCATTCTTTTTTCCATCGGGCTTTTCGGTCTTTTTGTCCGCCGCCATATTTTGATTATGCTTTTATGCCTTGAGTTGATGCTGAATGCGGCTAACCTGGCTTTAATCACCGCTTCCTCCGTGCACGGACAAACCGACGGACAAATCGTTTCTTTTTTTGTCATGGTGATCGCCGCGGTGGAAGTCACCATTGGTCTTGCTATCGCGGTTCTTTTGTTTAAAGAAAAAAATACGGTCGACACCGAGCAAATGACCTCCCTCAAGGGGTAATTTTTATCATGCTTAATCTTTGTTGGATTATTTTGGGATTACCTTTGGCCGCAGCGGCATTCATCAGCCTGCTCGTCATTCCTTTTGAAAAAGCATCTAAAGAAAAGGATTTTTTTCGGACTCTTTCCGTCTGGATATCCGTGTTAAGCATCTCTGCGGCCTTCATCTTGAGCGTCATCCTTTTTCACCAATTTCAGGCCGGGCAAGGACATTACGGCACGGCGCTTGAAGCTTCTCTGCCTTGGATGAATCTTGCGGGCATTAAAATGGAATTGGGTATTTTGCTCAATCCGATTGCCCTAATCATGCTTTTGATCGTAAACGGCGTTGCTGCGTTAGTCGCCATTTTCTCAGCACGATATATGCAGGGCGAAGACGGTTACTCTCGTTACTTTGCGGCACTTTCTTTTTTCGTTTTCGCGATGTTGGGAATTGTGCTCGCTAATAACCTAATCCAAATTTTTATCTTCTGGGAGCTTGTGGGCGTGGCATCTTATCTTTTGATCGGTTTTTGGTTTCAGAAGCCCAGCGCGAGTCTCGCTTCCAAAAAAGCTTTCTTAACCACCCGTATCGGCGATGCGGGCATGATGCTTGGCATTTTGCTTCTTTTTGGAATTTTGGTTCAAGCCGGCACCGGAACTTTTAATTTTCTTGAGCTAGAAACCAAACTTCATCAAAACGCATTGCCTTCCGAACTTTTGACCTGGGCTTGTATCGGTTTATTCTTGGGCGCGGTCGGAAAATCAGCTCAGGTTCCTTTGCACGTTTGGCTTCCTGACGCGATGGAAGGCCCGACACCTGCCAGCGCATTGATTCACGCGGCAACCATGGTCGCCGCGGGTGTTTATATGCTGGCGCGTTTATTTTTCCTGTTTGAAATGAGTCCCGTTGCTCTGCAGGTCATTGCCTGGACGGGTGTTACCACCGCCCTCATTGCGGCAACCATCGCGGTGGTACAAAACGATATCAAAAAAGTTTTAGCCTATTCTACGCTCTCTCAGCTCGGTTATATGGTAATGGCGATCGGCCTGCATCATCCGGAAGCGGGTATGTTTCATCTCGTAACGCATGCTTTTTTCAAAGCGTTGCTTTTTCTTGGCGCGGGCAGTTTAATTCACGCGTTGCACACGCAAGATATTTGGCAAATGTCCGCTGCGCTTAGCTCTCAAAAAAATGCCGGCTTTAAAAAACTTCCCATTACGGTCATTACCTTTTTAATCGGAACCGCGGCATTAGCGGGCATTCCCTTCACCAGCGGTTTTTTCAGCAAAGAAGAAATTTTAAATGCCGCATCAAATGGGCCTATTGCTATTTTTGTCGCCTCTTTGGTTGTGGTTATGCTGACGGCTTATTACATGGGACGCGTGCTCACCGTTGTCTTTTTTTCTTCAGCTTCTAAAGCTCACGGAAAACATCAGCATGATATTCACGAAGACAACGCACTTGTGACATTACCTTTAATTATTTTGGCGATTTTTTCTATCGCGGCAGGCTATCTTCCGTTTCAAGCGCTTTTAAGCGGCGATTCCCATGCCGCGCATCCGCCGCTTTGGCTGGCAATTCTTTCCGTGAGTTTGGCTGTGTTCGGACTTTTAGCAAGCTTTGTGCTCTACCGCAATAAAACGGAAGACCGCCATGCGGCTCTCTTTCAGATTCCCGTCAAAATCATTCAGGAAAAATTTTATTTCGATCATTTCTATGATTGGTTTGTATCGCGGGTTCAAGGCGGACTGGCGATTGCCGCTGATTTTTTTGAAAGAAAAATACTGGTCGCTTTCGGAACAGAAGGCGCCGCAAAACTTGTCACGGCTGTAGGTAGTGTGGTTCGAAAAATGCAAAATGGCTGGATACAAACCTATGGTTTGTTTTTTGTCATGGGCTGGATTATTTTGATCGCCTATTTAATCGGAAACGGAGGCAAATCATGATTGTGACGCTGCTTCCTTTCATTGCCTTTTTGGGCGCAATCCTTACTTTGTTCACGCCGTCAAAAAATTTAAAAGCTTTGCAGGGCATTTCACTTGCATCAAGCGCTATCTGTTTGGCGGCAGTTCTTTATTTGTTTTGCACTTGGGATTTTTCTCAAGCCGGTTTTCAGCATGTCCGCACCTGGGATTTTTTTGCCCAAGCCGGTATCTGGTATCAAACCGGTCTCGATGGAACCAACCTTGTATTTTGTCTTTTAAACGGATTGGTTACTTTTGCCGGCGCCTGGATCGCCATACGCACAACCTCGCGCTTGAAAGAATATCTTTTCTACTACTTGCTCTTAACCGGCTGCATGTTTGCCGTTTTTACGGCGCTCAATGTTTTCTTTCTTTATGTTTTTTATGAAATGACTCTAATTCCAGTTTTTGCCATGATGGGCATTGCGGGTATACGCGCCAAAAAGGAAAACGCCGCCATTCGGGTGGCTTTATACATGACTGCCGGCGCGGTCGTGGGCTTATTCGCCTTGCTGAATCTCTACGATATTTTAGGTCCCGGTTTTCTTGACCTAACGCAAACCCAAACTATTCTCACCTCCAAGGCAGCACTTTTGACGCCTGAAACTCAAAAATGGCTGGCTGCATTATTGATCGTTGGATTCGGCGTGATGACCACGCTCTTTCCTTTGCATAGCTGGTCACCGGCTTTCTACTCAGCTTCACCAGTTTCGCTGGCGATGGTACATGCGGGTGTCAAAGTGGGGCCTTATATATTGTTAAGAACTGCGGTTTCGTATTTGCCGGAGGGTTTTCAGTTCTGGTCGCCGTGGATCGCGGGATTAGCTTTGGCCGGCATCCTTTACGGCGGATTTGCCGCTTTGCGCCAAAAAAATCTGCGCGATCTTGCCGCATTTTCAAGCATCAGTCATATGGGAACTCTCTTTGTGGCTTTCGCCGCGCTGAATACAGCCAGTCTCTCCGCCGGTATCTTGCTTGTGTTTGCGCATGGTCTTATGACGGCTTGTTTCTTCGCTTTGATCGGAATTTTAGAAGACCGCGGACAAACGGATGAAATCAACGCTTTCAGCGGCCTCGGAAAATCGATGCCTTTCTTTGCGGTTTGCTTCATGCTCACTGCCATGGCATCTTCGGGTATTCCAGGATTTGCAAATTTTCCCGGCGAACTCATGGTTTTTGTCAGCGCGTGGAAAAGCTTCCCGTGGACAGTTGCAGCCGGAATTTTGGGAGTACTTTTAACCGCTGTTTATATGATCCGTGCCGTGCAGGCGCTTTGTTTTGGACAGGATCATCCCCGCGCCTCGACATTCAAAGACATTGTTTGCTTCTCGGAAAAAATTCCGTTTTTAATCCTTCTGATTAGCTTGGTTATTTTCGGTATTTTCCCGGCAGCTCTTTTAAAAGTCATTCAGCCTGCGATTGAGGCTCTTTTATGAACG
>DDUN01000033.1 GCA_002344825.1 Candidatus Multiplicimicrobium inquinatum
ATTGATGTTCTCGTTCACAATGCCGCTTTAGGTTCATTTAAGCCTACGCATAAAACACGGCTCAATCAATGGGACTTAACCATGAATATCAATGCCCGTGCCATGCTGGTTTTGACTCAGGCTGTTTTAAAAGACATGGAACCCCGCGGTTCAGGAAATATCATCGGACTTTCAAGCCTTGGTGCCATTCAATACATTCCTAATTATGGCGCCATCGGCGTTTCGAAAGCCACGCTCGAATCTCTGATTCGTTATCTTGCCGTTGAACTTCGTCCGAAAGGAATTCGCGTCAATGCGGTTTCGGGTGGGCCAATTGATACGGATGCGATCAAACATTTTCCCGACGCGGAAGGTTTTAAAAATGCCTGCATCGCCAAAACACCGGCCGGAAGAATCGGTAAAGCGGAAGATCTCGCCAAAGTTGTCGGATTTCTTGTTTCCCCTGCTGCGGAGTGGATTGTGGGGCAGACGATAATCGCCGATGGCGGGCTGTCACTCATCTGAACCTCGCTAAAAAAGCTCATCTGCTTCGTTACGCGCTGCGCTTCCTTGTGCGGCGCACGGCACTCAAGGTGCGCCTCCGCGGGCGCTTGCGCAAGCCTCGCATCTGAAACTTTTTGAGCGAGTTTTTAAATCAGGCCAAATTCTTCGGGGCTATTTTTTTGACCGTATTCGCTTTAGGCTTGTTCAAGCTTCGCTTGAATATGAAGAAATGAAAATGGCTAAGTTATTCCGCCAGTTCTAATCTCTTGCGACGCTCATCTAAGGTCTCACCTTGATAAAGCCAATAAATTGGACCCTGAAGAGGATATTCTGTTTTTAAAATTTTTTGTGCGGCACCAGAAAGACTTGTAACTTCACCATAAAAATCTATGTACCGATTATCAACTACTTTGGCTTTTAAATTTTCATCATTCGCAAACGAAAGCTCTTCACCCGGATTAATATCAACCATTTTAAAACTAAAAACAGATCGCCTTGTACGAGCTTGATTCAAAGCTTTCTGATCCTCTGGGGACTCAACAAAATCTTTTTTGGGTGTAATGTTTTCAAGCTCGGCAAGTTTCAATGCAGAAACAACTCTCTCAGGAGAAATTTCAAAGAATTCACGCGACGAACGAACTCTTTGCTCTAAGAAAGCGTCATGCAATTGCTTTTCAACGAAACAAGAGTCTTTTACAGTACATGCGTAAAAACACTCAAATGGCAATGGAACACTTGTTGTATCAAGCTGTCGTATTCTTTGTTCTAAATTACTTGTTTTTCCAATTTTCACATAGCCAGGCATTGACTCGTTAATCAACACATAAATAATTTCACTCATCGATAAACTCCCAATAAGTAATATTTGGTTTTAATTTTGCTCTGCATTTTACATTAAAACCGCTCAAAAAGGTTTAGATGCAAGGCGCAAGCGAGCGCCCGCGGAGGCGTATGGGCTAATACGCCGCACAAGGAAGCGATGCTTGCAACGCAGCAGATGAATCTTTTTCAGCGGTTTTGTTCATTTTTTTGAGAATAGGGTGATCAGCTGTTCTTCTGTTGAGGCTTTAATTCTCCCCGACTGAAGGTTTTCGAATACATGGGCTGTTGATTTCATGCCGACGAGCGCGGTGGTGAGGCCTTGTACGGAACGCGAGAACGCGAGGTTGACTTGCGCTGTGGTTTGGCAATCTTTAAAGTGATCGAGTACAAACTGCGGCAGGCCTTTTGACAAACGTCCCTGTAACAGCGAGCCGCTCGCGACAACGGTCATATCCAAATGCGGTGCCATTTTCAAAAGCGGTAAAGTCGCCGCGCCGTATCTTTGATTCGCCATAATCCAGGCCTCAGGCATGGCGATATTAAACGGCAGCTGAACATACTTAAAATGATGATTCGGTCCCGCGACTTCGCGGGCAAGCATCACGGTTTCTTCAAGCGAGAGATAATCCTGCGCCTCCGGAGGCTGACGATAACCGCTCCAAGTGGCGGTGCCGTAAGCGCGAATCTTCCCTTCGGCGATGGCGCGCTCAAAAAACTCAAAGGCATGGCGCACGCGGTTTTTAAATTCTTTGGCGTCGACTTCTTCCAGCTGAGTTTCGGGATTATGCAAATAATAAACATCCAGCGTTTCCACGCCCAAATTCTTGAGGCTTTGGTTCAGCTGATTTTCAAGATACCTCGGATGCATGGAATGGCAGCCCGCAACGACATCTTCGGCGCGAATCAGTTTGGTATCGATAAAATTGGTTTTGATCCATTCCCCCGGGTTATCGGGCATAGTTCCGTCAAAAGGAAAAAATCCGCCTTTCGAGCACAAAACAATTTCATCCCGTTTGATTTTTCCCGCCGTAATCAATTGATTTAAAACTTTTCCGAGTACGCGTTCGCTGAGCTGAAAACGGTAATTGACCGCGGTGTCTATAACATTGATGCCGGATTCAACTGCGGCTTGAATCGATTGCGCGTAAAGGTCATCGGTGGCGGAGTCCGAATTACCCAAATAAGTTCCCAGCCCCAAAGACGACCAATAGAGATCACGGCTGACGCGGTAAAAGTCGGAAGCAAACTTATCCTGAAAGCGTGCCCGGTAGCGGGCGGTTCCTTCGGAAGTGGCAAAACCTGAAATCATAAAACTCCTCTATATGGCGCGCGGCTTGGAGGCTTTAAACGCGTATTCAATTTTAAGCTGCCCGTTCGTCGCGGAAAGCGGTTCATATTCCATACGGCAATCATCCGCGTACCAATCCCCATCCAAAAATATTCCGTCGACTTTACCCGAGCCGATCATTTTTTCACGCTCAATTTTATCGGGATTCTCTGCTTCAAAAATTCGGATCATGGCGGTTCCGTTTAAATGACCGCTTAATTTAATTCTCAGTCCATGCACAGAACCACTGTCGGTATTTTTACGCAGGCGGATCAATTGATGCTCGCCGGCTTCACGAATAGTCACGGCCGCGGAAGGCTGATGAATCACCGGAAGAACCCAGCGCGTAAAAACAAAACATCCGGCAATCAAAATAAAAGAAAAAATCAGCCGCCCGCGCAGCACCTTCCAAAAAATGCGCAGTTTGGCTTTATCCATTATGAAATACCGCGGTTATCAACCAAACGTGAGCTGTCTAAATCAAAACCGGTAGATTTTGTGACAATCTCATCGTCTTGGATTTTGCTGTATCCGGCGTTGCCCGTAACACGAATGCA
>DDUN01000017.1 GCA_002344825.1 Candidatus Multiplicimicrobium inquinatum
GGTTGATACCCGGGCAAATTCCGCACGCGCTTCAGCAGTTCCCGTCGTATTAATCCGAGCCCGTGCCGCAGAAATCTCCGCAGAAGACAGTACCGTCGTCACTTGAGTGTAGGTTCCCGCTGTCAAACGAGTGAGGTTCGTGCCGCTAATGGCCTCCTGACTTCCCAATACCACAAATTGTCCTTGCTTTTCACCCACACCGACAAGCGCACCTGATTTTCTCGCGTTGCCGAATGTCTGCAGAATATCCTCATTACCGCGGTAGATAGCCTCGCCGCGCGAGTTAGTCAACACAACTGAATTGTCAATTCCGGCCTGTTTAAGCAACCCCTTCACAACATCCGTCATATTGCCGCTCAGAGGGTTCGCATTTGCATCCAAAAGCCCCTGAAGCGTGAAGCGAATGATATGACCGCCATCCACATCCGTGAGACCCTCACCTTGCGCCTTACGAATTTGGGCTAATGACAAACTGTCACGCAACTGATTGATATTATTTTGATTGATGGCGAGAAACTGCCTTCCGCCGGTAAGCACCGTATTGGCGTTACTAAACATGACAAAATAAAGCGGTGTTCCGGCGGCAACATTGCCTTGATTAACCTGAAAGAGATTATCTTCTTGTCCGCTTAAAATTTTCGTTTCGTTGGTCTCAAGCGTAAAAAACTTTTCAACGTTTTCATCTCGAAAAGAAATTTTATCAACAAAATTGTGCCGACCGAGCACTTGCGCGGCTTGAGCTTTCGCCGCTTGCGCGTGATCACTCCCCAATTGAGTACCGCTTGTCGCATCGTAAGAAGTCGTTTCAACCCGGACAACCTGGTTTGTTCCTAAACCGATATTCGAATGAATCTTGTGATATTGAGCGCTATTCAATTCTAATTCTCTTTGCCCAAATACCACGGTTTTCACCGCATCCGCGCCGGGTGCATATCCAAAAATAACCGCATTCGCCACACCGTTATCCGGATTAATGACCTCGACGGAATCACCCGCATTCACATTCAACTTTGCCGCTAAATTTTTTGTTACATTCAGATGTTTATCATGATGGTCCAGCTGATTAAGCGTATCGGAATTGGACCGGGCAACGTCTCCCGCGGCATTCACATCAGCCCCGCGCGCTTGATAAACAATATTGGTGCCATTGGCGTTAATAAAAGAAAACATCAGACTCCCCGCACCCACTTGTCCCGGCATATCAAACATAAATGCCGCATAGCCCGCATTTCCCAGCATCTGGTCATTTGTACTTGTAATAACGCCTGTCTGAACCCCTGCACGGTTAAAGATTTTTGCATCTTCTTTGTTCAGGAAACCATAACTGCCGATCACATTGCCGGTTTGCCCGAAAAAGTCCCACTGGTCACGCGCGACAATGCTGCGCAGGCTGCCCTGCATCCGCTCCACATTTTGAGTCGACATTCCCTGCACATTAATAACAACGATGCTGTTGGGATTGGCGGGGTTGACAATAAATAAATCATTTCCGATGCGCTGTCCGGCGGCAAGATCCTGCACACCTCCGGTAGTATAAAACAGCTCCTGGAGATGCTGCTGTACGCGTCCCCGTGAATCTACTTTCCGTTCATGGCGGATGAAATAGCCCGTCTTATTTCCATCTTTATCCATGACGGTAAATCCAAAATTCTGCCCGGTACTCCCAATAACCTGCCCCTGCTGATTCACTGTTATCGTTGCCTGCGGCGACAACCCCAGCTCTTGCGTAAAAGAGGCGGTATAACCGATCGCGTTACCCTGATTGTCATACTGATATTTAATATCGAGCACACCCTCAATCGGCCGGCCAAAGACATCCAACTGCTGTGACTTGGCGGTGTAATCCTTTACGCGCGTGGTTTGGCCGGCTTTACTGAAAATCTCTGTCTCTTTTTTTCCTGTAATCGAATTTCTTAAGACGCGCTTATCGGTACGACTCTGATTTTTGTAGTCCGTCTGCTTATCAAAAACCTTGCCCGTTTTTTTATCCTGAAAATACACCGTGCTCCGGTGATTATTCTCAAAGTAGTGAACACGATAGGCGCTCAATTGCCCATTTTCATTCTTTCGGACACCTCCGGTATGTTTACCGGATTTATCAAACATTTCATATGTACCGTCGCCATGGGTAATCGCAGCTCTTTTTTTATTACCCTGTTCAAAAAGGAGGCGATCACTTTTCCATCGGTTCTCCCCATTGCCATTATCGACAGCCATAAACATTGCGGCGAAAGCTAAAGAGTTGGAAGTAGTCGGGTCCGGGGTATTGCCTTCCAAAATAGCCAAAGCGGCTTGAATCAACATGGCATTGGGCTTATCGCGCGTATTGCGATAACCATCCGTCCCGTTATAATAATCCCACGTGGGTTTGAACGTGCTTTGCTCAAGCGTACGGATTGCCTCCACGCGCCGGAAAGCCATTTCCTGCACTTGTTCACGCGCCAAAACCGCAGGGTCAATAAATTGGCCAAGCTTTGTACCGGATCCGTTCATCGCTTGACAGCCTTCCTGTCCTTCGCGGCAGGGCCCTTCGGAATGACCGTACTCACCCGTATAAGATCCGGAATCGACAGACTGCCCCGTGCTCGTATTATAAAACTTCGTTGTAGTTCGCGTAGGCTTTGGACACGGGTTATCCTCTTTGTCGACGCACTTCCAAGCATTTGCCTCATGAACACCCGAATCAAGTCCCGGGTTACTATTAGTCGCAATCACATTATTCCATTGGCCCACATAATTCTGGTGAACCGCATCCAACGCGGCTTTTTCACCATCAAACCATTCTTGATTGGCTTTCAATTGCTTTTGCTCCGAAGCATTAATTTCAGCCAATTGCTCATTCGCCTTCTGAAGAGCGTAGTTATAAAAATCCGCGGCTTGTTGTATTCTTCCGGCGCGATTGGCACCCGCCGTCGAAATCACATCGCCGTAGGTACCTACACTTCCCAGCTCGCTTTGATTCTCGGAGGAACCCGCGATCGAGCCAACCGCACTCACAACTCCGGAATACATGGCATTAGCTTCACTAACCTGTTCGTTATAGCTTGCCGTGGCTTTATTGATTGACTCTTGAACTTTCGCACGCGCCTCACTTGCATTCGAGCTGATTTCAGTGTCACGGGCAGTTTTTTTAGCCTGCAAATCCTGCAAGGTGTCTTGATACATCTGATTAAGCTTATTAAGCTGTTGATTCGCAAAATTATTGCTGCGGTCATAGACCCGCTCCAAAACATTTTTAAGACTGGCACCGCCGCCGGAGCTCATAAAAACAACATCCCAACCCGATCCGGTAATCAGGACACTTTTGAGACCTCCTGTCATCAACCCTTCTAAACTCCACGGATCGGTAATCTCGGATCCGTGCGGAAAACCATGAAACCAGCAGCCATTACCGCTATGGCCGTGACCGACCGCATTCAGATCGCCGCCGCTAAATCCGCTCCGCGCCGTCCAGGGATCCTGCTGTGCCAGGGCATTCCAGCTCCCCATCCACGCAGAGTACTCACCTTGAAAACCGGATAAAAGATCCGCCAAGTAAGCCCGTAACGCCGAATCTACCAACCCCTGATCTTCTTCGACAGCCGCATCACGCTTGATCTCTGCGACCAAAGTTGCCCACTCTCCTCCCAGCGACCCGATCATCTCATCTACTGATTTATAAGTCGGACTGCTGTACCACTGGGTGTAATATCCGCTTCCGGCACTTTGCGAGTTCGCATTAGAAATCCAATTACCGTACTTTTGCTGCATGGCTTCAAGCTCACTGCGCAATTTCCAGAATTCTGCCAGATGATAAAATTTTGCTGTCGGCACATCCCCATCAACTGCAAATTCAATATTGGCAAGTTCATTTCCCGCATCGATATAAAAAGACTGGATATCGGCTTCAATCGCTTCAATTTCCTGAAGTGACTGTTCCGCCCAATCCGTCAGCTCAGACGACCAGGGAGCATAAATATGCGTATCTTCGGATTTCAGTTCTCCGTAAGAGCTATACTCGATAAATTCAAGCTCTTTTCCCGAACGCTGATACTTTAGAGTCACCGCAGCCAATGGATTGCCTTGACTGTCCTCGCTGAAGTACAAATCAACGCAAACGAATCCGCTTCCACAGCTATAAACTTTACGCTTATAGAAACCGTCATCATCGTCCGTTTCTTTTTCAACAATTGAAAATCCAGCATAGATATTGCTTGCCTGCGCGGCATCGTAGCCGGCGCTCCAAATCGTCGTAATGGATGATTCACTTTCGGACACAGAAACTGTCTGACTAGGACCATGCGTTACGATCGTTACCGAATCATGCGCTCCCTTCTCATCATAGCTGGTAGTCTTAGTGCGCGTTAAACGCGGATTTCCTGCGGCATCAAAGCTTTCCGTGGTCCATGACTCCGATACGTCGTTCGCTGAACCTGTGATTGTGTGCGAAGTACTGCCAACCTTCACTCCCCCGCTGAAAGTTGATGATCCGCTGCCGTTTGTCTTGCCCGTCATTGTGAACGATTCCGCAACCGCAACGGATTGAAATCCGACCAATACGCCGCCTGAGTAAATGGCCTGCGGAGCATAACTTGTTATCGTGGTTGTGGTTGTTCCGGCACTCGGTGAAATCGTGATTGTCTGGGTCAAACGGCCCAAAGCATCAAAAATATTCGTGGTTGTACTTAATCCACCGCCCGATGCGTTAACGGAGCGTGACTGAGAACCGGAAACCGCGACCTCATCCTGATATGTCTGAACATTCGCAAAGGCACCATTGTGAGCATCCGTTCCCGCAGAAGCCGTACGCACCATAATTCCATCTTGATCAAAATAGGTTGCTTCACGTTTTGAGGCGGGGTAATCATTCATAAGCAATGTTTCCTGCTGCATGATCACACCGTAAGTGTCATAGGTCGACTTTGATGTATACGACCAAACGCGATCAAGCTGATCCGCTTGATTATATTCATTGCGCGTTCCAAGCCCGGATCCAGCAATGGTCACGTCATCAAGGGAATACGTCACGCTCATACCGGAACCCGTATAACGCTGCTCCAAATTATCATACGGCGTTTCATCCGATGTCGTGTAAGAGTCGTATTGAGCCGGAGGTGCTAAGGCTCCGTATCCCGTATGCGCCGTGGAGAAATCTGCATCCGATTCATAGTGGTAGCGCGTCACTGATGTTTGAGGACCGGTTACATAATTCGATAGCGTTCCCCATGCCGCATAAGAAGTCGTGCAGTCCGTCTCTGAATGAGTTGCCGTGTTGTAACCTCCGCAACCCGCGGTATCGCGGTAATCGTAGGTTGTAACACCCTGAACCTCTTGTTTTCGGTTGAGCGCTACGCTTTTAATCGCCCGTTCCCCGGCTTCGTCGTAATACGACCGGCTGGTCAACCAACTCCCCGTGTTGACCACAGCACCCTTCAAAGCCGCGACAGTATCGTAGAAACCACTCCCTGACCCCGTCGGTTTTTTATAAGAATCGGTATGAAGAATAATGGAATCATCAACCGAATCCAGCTGAAAGAGCGTCACATCACTCGGCCGTCCGTTCACCATCTTAACGCTTCCGAGAATGGGGCCTTGCGCATCGCCGCGATAAGACGGTTTACCGTAATAAGTGACGTCTGACATTAACCCCGCCGCACTCACCCCGGTGGCAAAATCACCGCTATCCAAACTAATTGAGCCGTCGCCCAAATGAGTCCGCGTCTTACGCAGGGCATCATCCGAGTCATATTCATAAATCGAAATGCGCTTAACGGTTCCGTCGGAACGCAATGCTTTCGTCGCTACAGCAAGATTGTCGCGATTCAGGTAACTTGTGCTTATATGGGTTCCCAGTTGAGCCGTTAACTCCGTTTTTAACAGTCGCGTCGTTCCGTCATAAGTCGAACCCTTTTTCAGCTGATACGCTTTGTTCTGAATCGTTTCGAATGCTGAATTCAAAACGAAAAGACTGATACTTTCCATCGCACCATTATCACGGAAGCCAACGGAGTAAGTTGTCAAATCAAGCGAGCCGGTTCGCTCGTAGAATGTATTGCTTGAGATGTGAGATTTTAATTTTCCTGAAGCGAGGTCATATTCCGTTGTTGAGCTTTGAATAAGCCGCTCATCCGAGTCGTAAATAAAATCCGTACGATTGAGCGGCTTTCCATGAGCAATTTCATAACTTTGACTGACAAGACGTCCATTTTTATACTCGACGCGATCCCCGGTATAAAACCCATCGGAGTTTGCATACGTAATCACACCGGATGAATTAACGATAACAACATCCGCTTGCTCCAAATTATTGGGATCACACGCGGCCGCAAGACAATACAAAGTATAATCTCCGCGAACCAATCCGGTAGTGGGTTTGAACCGGATAGCGTCAATTTGATCCTTCACCTGCGAATCAAAGACAACTTCCGCGTCTTTATAAATCGAATTTGACGTAAGCATAACTTTACCCTGCTTAACGCGAATGGTTTCACCCGTTGATAGTTCATAGTCGGTAACACGGTTATTAGTTTCATCATTGACCGCGATACGGATCCGTATTTCGCCATCCGTGGCGGGAATATAACTGCGCGTTTCAGGATCATATTCCACGTCATCCACAATCACTTTCGCGCCAACTTTGAAAAGCGGATCCGTTGATTCAATAATGACTAAATAACCGCTCTCATCTTCCGCAACACGCAAAACTCCTCCCGGAGTCTCAAAAAACTCTAATTCAGCGGATTGAATCACCTGATTAAACTGAAGCGGAAGATTAAATGCCCGTTGATAGACATCATTTACTTTGATTTGACGCAACTCTGAAATAATTTTGGATCCTGGACCATTAACACGCTTCAAAACAGAAGATATGCCCGTTGACTGTCCCTTGGAATCCGTCACAAAATTAAGCCAATCACCGGAAGCAATAAACGCGCTGTTTGAATCGATAACTTGCCCGCTCAAACCCGCATCGAGAATCGTACCGCCCAGCATATAACGCGTAAAAAGTGTTTGCCCGCTAAAATCACCAATTTCCGTACTCAACACCAGCCGTGAACCATAATCTTCGATCCAAATCGAATCGCCGACACGATAATCCGGGTGATTTGTTTCTTTAATCGTATATTGCTCAGCACCCGCTTTGCCGAATACACCTTCAACGGAAATAAAAAGTCCTTGTTGACGGTTCAGGAAAAATTTACGGGTTTGCAGAATTTTTTTCTCGCTGAAATCAATTTTTCTGATATCCGCATAGCTGAGCGGCACGGACAAATTCATATCCTGAATGTTGGCGCGGCTGATGATCGGCTGCGACGCATAGGAGATTGAAGAAAGCTCAAGCCCGTTTTGCGCGTTAAAACTCATCGCCAGTTGGTCGCCCACCTGAACCCCCAGTGAACTTTTTGCCCCGGGATAGGCCGGTAAAACTTCAAGAATGTGCCCGCTCTGATTCACTTTATACTGGGACCCATAATAATCGGAACCCACCTTCACGGTTTGCGATACTAATTGGGCATTTATTTTGGCCGATGCCTGAGTCGCGTAAAAACTACCGTCGAGCGTGGCGAAATAAGCCGGGTTTGCCGGTACCGCCGGTGTTTCACTGGTAATCCAAGTCCGACCGTAATCTTTGAGATAAAATTGCTGCCCGACGGAATAACCTGTTACGCCGCTCACAGCAATAATTTTTGCCAGCTGCTTGTCGGGCGTATTAAGTTCGCCTTCAAATGTGACTGTCCCCGTGCCTGCTTTAAACGTGACTTTCTTCTTTGGCACCGCAGTCGCAGGATTCCAGTTTGGCTGATAAACTTCAACAAAATCGCCCAAAAATGATTGTGCATAAAAAATATCATCACTGCCAATCAGCAGGTAATCTCCCTGGTAAGAATCCTGAACAAGTGATCCCATCGGCGTGTAAGAATGAAGATAATCATTGTATTGATCTCCGGTAACCGTATAGGTAACCCCCTTGACTTCATACCCTCCGCCGGTTTTCGCCTGAATAACGGGAACAGCCCCCTGATTAAAAAAAGAGGTGTTATACATGACTGTGCCTGCGGCATTGATGCGCACAGTCACATCATAACTCGATGGCACTTCGACTCGGTATTCGTGAAAACTTTGGGCACCGGCCAGGTTAACCGTGTAATTGGTCGGTGCCGCGAAATTATAGTAATAGAGCTCTCCATACTGAATATAGACCTGCGACCCGACAGGTGCATTACTGTCATTGGACGCAACAACGGTGTGATTGCCGCTGTAGCCCCCGGTGTATTGAACCGTTACGGATTTTCCCGTAGCTGTGGCATAGGTGTAACGATACCCCGTTGGATTGGCAGGCACGACCCAATTTTTATGCTGAACAGTAATAAAATCTCCAATATAACCATTCACCAAATCAGATTTAGAACTGCCGACCGTGCTAATAAAAGCAGTCGCTCCTTGGCTAAAAGTCAGCTTATTAACGGAGTAACTTCCATCGCTGTTTGCCGTCAGACTGAGTTTTACATCCTTTTGATAAATATTTGATTGGCTCTCAAGAATCTTCCCGTTTGCATCCAATTTCACATTGACATCAGGGCGGACAGGATCGTTAATTTTATAAATTGAAAATTTTTCAGAGAGACCGCTATAAGTTTTAACAGGTGTTGCGGACAATAGCGTCAACCTATCGTCATAATCACTAATTGGAACAAGCGCCCCAACCGACATAACGTTATTTTCAGCTTCCAGCACTTTTCCGTTCTGTCCCGTACCGTGATACTCCATGGTAACCTTGCGGTTGGTTCCGTTTTGATTCACCAAATAATCAATTTCGATATTTGCTGTTGCGGAACCAAATCCTGGCTGCCCCACAATTGCAAATTTAGAAAGGGTCGCGCCGGGCCCGGAGCTAAGCGGATGAGCAAACGGCCCGTCGTTGCGGATAACATTAACCGTAAGATAATCGCTGGTCATTGAACTGCCGGAAAGAAGCGTCGACCCGGCCGGAATACCTTTATTCAAATTTTGCGGGACAGACACCGTGGGACTGTTTTCCTCATACGAGTTAACGTAAGATCCAACGGTATGAACCCCTGTTTCGCTTTGTAGAATTTTTCCCATCGCATCGACAACAATACGGTCGACCACTGTTTGCGTCGTGGAGCTCGTGTACCACCCGCAAATAGTATTTCCCTCGTCGCAGGGAGTCGACGTCCCATTCCATGTGCCATTATCATCATAGGAGCCGCAGCTTGAATCACCTTCATAACACGGTATATCACTACCAGACCAAACCTCGATCGGAGTTTCTGTCACCACGTCCATTTTAAGGGTCGTCCAATCCCGCGCGCTTGTACTCAGCCCACCCGCAGAATAACTATACTCCCAGTCGTCAGAGCAAGAACCCCACTCGTCACAAGTCTGAGACGGCGCCGGGCTCGTTTTGAGCGTTGACCCAGCCGGAAGACTGGCCGCAAGCGTGGGAGAAACATAGACTTGAACAGCACTCGAATCAAAAAATGTTCCCACCGCAAATGCCTGACTTGAACCATAGTTTTCAATGTAGTAAGGATCATAATACACCCCTACAATCTTGCCGTCTGCCGTCACAGTGACTGTGGCATACATCGCGTCAGCGCCATTCATTCCATCCGTGTCGACCAGAATCGGGATATCAATCACATTCCACGTCACGGCGCCGGTTTGAGACGATGGCGCGTAATAATCGAATTTTTTACCGACCAAAAGGCTTTGCGACGCCGTCGCGGCCGTAATCAGCTTGGTCGTTGAATTCACTGTGATCGTAACATTCGTGAAGCCCAACTCAGAATTTGTAACTTGATAACGGTTATTCCCAAGGTCAACAACACTGTTAAATAAAATTCCTGTGTCAGACACATAATACACATACGGCTGGTACCCTGAAGCTAAACGGGTCACGACCATACCCTGCTTAATCGCGGGATTCGTAGAGGAAATAACCACATATCCGGAATTTGCAATATTTCCCGCGCCTGTAAAAGGATAATTATGACGCGTGTCTAAGACCGTTGTATGCTGATTGCTGGGATCTTTGATTGTCGTTTGAACAACCGTCGAATTGTAAGTAGCGCTGCTAATAGACTGAATATTGCTTCCAACCTTAATCACTGACTGACTGGATGTAGATGTAACAACACCGGAGTGATCTGTGGACACAATCGCCGCAAGGACTCCTGTCGTTTTATTTTTAATCTCATAAACATTTCCCACGGTAGTCCAGTCTGCGCCTATGGGAGCAGGAACAACCGTTGATGACTTCAATGTTACGTGATCTCCATTGCTAATTTCACCCTCATGCGTAAAACCACTGAGCGCATCCGTAGGCGGAAAACGCGGATCCGTAGAAGATTCCGGCCCGTAATCAATAGGTAAATAAGGCCAACTGACGTCTTCGTCTGTCCGCAATTGAACTTCGCCAAACCCGGTGACAATTCGATGTCCGCTGGAAGGATCGATTTGTAAGGGCTCATAAATCGAAATAGTTGAGCCCGACACTCCGGCATAATAACCGGGATAATATCCCCCCGGCATTGACATAGAATCAATCAAATATTTCCCCTGAAGAGACTGGCTATAATTGATGTCTATATATTCATAAGTCGTTGCGTTTCCGTAACGCTTCACCAATTCAGCCTGATAGGGCTCATCCGGAACAAGCTCCATTCCTGTTACAACCCCGCTCGTATTAACGATCAAATTAATTTTTTCACCCTGCTTAAAATTTCCGCCGCTATCAAATAAAACAACTCCCTGGGTGCTTGTCTCCGTAAATTGAAGGGTCATATCTTGCAGATCTCCATAGTAGTCACGGTAAGACACCGTACGGGTGGTCATCCCCTGTGCCGGAGGGTTTGCCGTGGGAGAAAGAGCGGAATTGTAAGACAGGTCAACCTTATAATTACTTCCGATAGGAATAATTTCCACCTTATCGCTCGCCGTGACAAGCCCCGTCGAGGCAATCGTAATATTAAAAGGCGCGCTCTGATATTGGCGATTGACAA
Organism: Candidatus Multiplicimicrobium inquinatum; assembly: GCA_002344825.1. GTDB lineage: Bacteria > Omnitrophota > Omnitrophia > Omnitrophales > Aquincolibacteriaceae > Multiplicimicrobium > Multiplicimicrobium inquinatum. The sequence continues at coordinate 11,007 of DDUN01000017.1, forward strand.
TGCTCAGCCTTTTACTTCCTCCCGCAAGATTCGTGACCGAAAGCACGCTAAAAACAGCCGCGTCATAAGAATTATAAACGGCGCTCATTTGGCCATTTGTCTCAAAGAATACCCTTTGGCCGGTCTGAAATTCTAAATAATTGTCATCGCCGTCATCAGAAACATAAATAATTTTCCAATCAGCCTGATTTTGAGAGCTCATGTTCACTGTCACGCGATAAGGCTCAGAACTGCCGTTCTCAATTAACGCCCCCGTATAATCCGCGACATACGCAACCGACTGCCCCGAGACACTCGCGTCGTTCAGTAATGGACTAGTTTGATTAATTTTTGAACTTAAGTTATGGTTGGGCAAATTGCGGACAAAGTCGATTTTTCCGTCAGAGTTAAATGTTTTACCAACCGCAAACGGCGACGAAGCAGACGCAACTGAACTGAGTACAATCACACCATTCGCGTCAGTCATGATTTGCGCAATAGGATTAGACCGGGTTGTGTCAGTCGTCGCATAAACATTATAAGAGAGACGGCTGTACTTCCAGTCATAAGCGGACATCACCGAGGCTTGCGACGATCCGTCTTCCTGCAGCTGCAACCCTTGATACTGAGCAAAACGCATATCGGTGCGAGATTTTACGCTCAGATATTGATCAAGCGTTACCGTTTGACCCATGGCAGTTTGCACAACAATATCTGCTTGAGGCGGTTTCAGTGAAGCACCATAGACTTTGAGCGTTGTTGTGGTGCCATTCACAATAACCTCAGCTAACGCGCGTGTATAGTTGGCGGCAACCGTGTCATAGTCAACCTTCAGATAGTTGCCGACCTTATCTTCAAAATCAACTTCAATATTTTTGCCGTTGTCGGTGCCGCCGCTGACGGTGTAGTTTGCCCGGCGCATTGAGGCCACGTAGGGAGTCGTAAAATTAACTTTAATTTTCTTGGCGGCGGCATACTGAGTTAAATCAATCGTATCACCCACTTTGATAAATTGATTGTCGGATACAAGAACCGTCCCCGTATTACCGGCAATCGCAACGTGAAACGCTCCGCTGTCCGTCTCGATAATTCCGCGCAACAATTGCTGATTTGCCGGATCAAGCTGGGTTGTGGCGGGATTATAATGCAGCTCAATACCGCGATAGCCCAACGGAATCGGAATTCCCGCCGGAACAGAACTCACGGCTCCGTTGGTAACGGTAATATCAAAAGGTTGTCCGCCGTTGAGCTGACTATTTTTAACTTTGACTGTGTACGCGTTCGGGTTGAACGTTCCGGACGGTTTTTGCACGATTTGAAGCGGAATTTTTTCGCCCTGAATCCAGTTTCCGGTAATACTTCCATCCTTAATTTCCACCGAGTCTCCGACCTGAAATGTTTTACCATCGCTATAAATCGAATCTGAATAATCAGCTTTCTTAATAATTTGACCAAAACTCGAGCTGGCTGCTCCAAAATCAATGGAGTAGCTGTAATCCGTTTCTCCTATCGTCACAATAGTATAGTCAGCCGAAAACCGCTTGGCGGTCGCATTCGAAGTCAGCAAGCTGGATGTTTGCGGGAAAACCTCGGAATCCGACTGCATAGGTAGTGAACGTGTAAACGCGACATTTCCCGTGGAATTAAAAAAACTCTGCAAAGCAACTTTTTGCGCATTAGTCGTAAAAAGAACCCGACCGCTCGCATCCACAATCACATCAAACTCTTGCCCATCCGTACTGTCTTTCACGCGATAAGCTATTTGCTGATAATCCCAATAAGATTTACTAATTGATTGAATTGATTGTGAGGAGTTCCGGGTTGAAACCGCCGTTGAACCTAACTGCGTCTGGGTGCTGCTGTAGTTCATATTCACGCGGTATCCCACCGGAATAACGGCCGGCGCAGAACTGAAAACGACCGCCCCATTGTTGACGACGAGCGTCGTGACGCCAAGACTTGAACCATCGCTAATGGATGCGTTACTAAAAACCTTCAATTGCGTTGATCCCGCCGGATATCCCGCGGGATTAGAAACAGGCTTTTCAGCAAGCGACAGAACAAGCGGCCGTGATGAATCCCAATAGGACGTGGCTTGAATCAAACCGTCCTGGTCAGCCTCAATCATCACAGAAGACCCGACGACAAATACATCGTTATTGCCGGAAACCTGCGACTTAACAACCACCCAATCTTGAGAGTCAGATGAGCGCATATCCACCAAAAAGTTGATTCCCATACCATCAATTTCCGCCGCGGTGAAATCCGCTTCATACTTTTCAGGAATCGGTCCTGTTGGGGTTCCAGTTTGATTTGCCGTATTATTTGCCACATAGGCAACACTGTAATACGAGCTATCAAAGCAACTTCCGGAGACATCGTAAGTACAAGGATTGGTATAGTTGGGGTCTGGCGCATTTAACAAACTTGACCCGAACGGAATATTTAAGGAAAGCGGCAAAGTTGTACCGGACTCCGGATGAAAAGAAAAATAACTGCCAACGCTATAGGCATTTCCCATTGTAACCGCCAGTATTTTCCCGTACGGATCCACTTTAATCACGGAAGTAGTCTGAAATGATTGCAGCTGATTTCCATTTTCATCAAAAATAGGGTTCCCCTCAGAATCGTTTTGCGGAACATAAGTCTGAACTGACAATGTCAAATCACTCCATGTGCGCTTTAGATTCGGCTGCACCGTGTTGATTTTATAGTAAACATCATTGTAAATGATGTCATCCGTGCAGTTCAGCCCCTCGTCATCACAGGTTGTAACCACTGTCTCAGGTTCCACACCATTAAATAAGGATGACCCGGCCGGAATCAGCATATTCGCCGGATAATAGTAAGGCGAAACATCTTGATTAGCGTTGAAATACGTTCCGACAGTAAACGATCCGCCGGGAGCGGAAGTAATGCCGCCGTCAATAGGATCAACACGCAAAATAAGACCGTTAGGATCAACCGTGACATTCACATACGGCTGGTCATACATGTCAGTAACCTGCAATACAAGTGACTCCCAGGTTCGTTCAGGTGCGGGGGCTGCAGGCGTAGCATAAACGGGCTGGCCGGGAGCCGGATAACCGCCGCGCGGCTCAACAAGGAGCGGCGAATTCTGAGCTATGGTTTCAGATGCGGGGATCCGTCTTCGAAAAGCGACATCCTGATTTTGGTTTAATATTTGCCCAACGCCAAACTTGGCCGGATTGGAGCTGAAAAGAATTTTTCCGTCTTTGTTCACGACAACCGACGCAATTTTTGTTCCGTTTTCAAACAGATCGACGTTGAAAGTCAAATACTGAAGGTCGTACCTACTGGTTTTGCTCGAAGTCAAAACACTGCCGGAAGGATCTAATTGGACGCTGGAATCACTAAACCGAATATCCTGACTTTTAAAATCGCCATTATCGTTATAATAGGGGTCTCCATAGGAATCATAAAATTCCTGACTAATAGTTCCCAACGATGTCGCATAAACTATCGATGTCGTATCCGTAATAACATTCCGAAGCGACGCAAGTTTTTCAAATCCCCCGTCAGCTCGAAAACTCCAATTTATTTCCCATTCTTTATTATCTTTTTGAAAAATAGCCTTGGTGTAGCTTTCTGCATTATCTGAAAAAAGGCCATTCTCGACCGTAACATAATTTCCGACATAAGCGGACGGAATCGCATTAACCGTAACTGCTTTGGATGCCAGAGACTGCCCTGCACCACCGATAGCGTACCGAACATTTAAAATTTGAGTGTAGTCATTTGAAAATTGGACAATGCCGGAATCATGCAGACGGCTTGCGGATAAGATTTTGCCATCTGAGTTAATCTGTAAATTTCCATAATACGAATCCTTAAAACTAAGTCTTGTGGGTATCATCCCGGCAAGCGCTTGCGGAGATTCAAAATCATGATAAATCAGCTTGCCGTTTTCAAATAACGCGCGTTCACCGACGGAAATATAAGGATCTGTTGAGCGAACGACATTTCCCACATCACGTCCGGGAATAAATTCAACCTCAACTTCATATTGCTTGCTTCCGTAAACCGTAGAAAATGTTCGGGTTGGAGACGTCCCCGGTGTTTGAGTTTGAATAGTGACATAATTGACAATATCATTATGCGCCCGAACGGTTGCCCCCACCGCGACAATTGATGGATGACTGCTTGTTTTCACCGCGCCATTTTCAACTGTGATAGTAATCGTCTGAGAAGTGTAGGCTGGATTTGAAAGCGTATAGCCTCCGGCAATTGCCGTACTCTTAAAGGCGAGCGGCAAATCACTTACCGTCGCGGTCCCCCCGAAAGCAGACGATCGCGCAACCGACTGGCCAATCTGCGGTCCATAGGGATCAGCGGAAACCCCGTCCGGATACAAAACATCGACAACCATCCAATTATTACTTTGTGTACTGCGCATATCTACCGTAACCGAGGGCGTTGTGGCGCTTCCGCCCTGCTTGATTTCTGCGCCAACAAAGTCAATCGCGTATCCCGGCTGAGAGCTGGATTGACCTAAAAGGCTCGATCCGGACGGGAGCATTTCCCCGGCTTTATATAACCCACGGATGAACTGAATATCCTTCACACCCGTGGTCGAATTCGTTTGAACGATATTCGTATTAACCGCAAACCTCTGCATAAGCGTCTGATCGTTCGTCTTAAAGTTTGCCGTCAAAATTTTTCCGGTGGCATCGACCTGAACCGTCGCCAGCAGAGTTGTCTTGGTATAGTCTGTTGGAGCATAAACTTCGTAGGTTATTTTTTGATATTCGAGCCCAATGTGCGCCGCCGTATTTTTAATGGTTTGCGGGTCGCTAAGATTAGGCCGCGCGGTAAATTGATCGTTTTCGCTTATCAGCTTCAGCGTTGAATAACTTGGCAATGCGCCAAGACTGCTGTGTATATCCACCTCGCCGCGGCTGTTAAAATAGTCGCCAACTTTAAATTTTTCAGCCAAGCTGCTATCTGGTAAGCTAACTTCCAGAATCTTTCCCATATAGTCAGTTACAACAAAATTATCCTTACCTATTCCGGAGTACGTTTCACAAGGACCCGGCGGGCAAACACTAAACTTGATTGTTTTGTAGTCCGATTTTTCTCCCCAGCTTCCTAATCCCTCCCCCCGCATCATTTGTCCGAGAAAATCATAACGCACTTCATCACCTGTCTTAAAGCGCGGGTCACTGGAAGTCGATACGCGCTGGTCGTCTGACGCATTCATCGTTACGGTACCCGCAGCTGTCAGCACCTGAACCGCGCTCGCTGAAGTCGACAATTGCGAAGGAATGACCAGCGGTGTCAGTTTTCCATTCACAATTTGGTAGGTTACGAAGTCGCTCTCAAAATCTAACTCCGCAGAAGATCCATCCCAATAAGTCGGTAAATAATAGTTCCGCGACTCTCCATTTACCATTTCGGTGCGCACCACATGAGAAATGGATAAACTGCGTAAGTTATCCGAAAATTCACTCACATTAAATTCAAGCGGATCCGCAAGAATATACTCAAGAAACTCGAGGCCATTTTCGGTGTAAAACCGAACGCGGGCACCCTCCTTAAAATCGCCGGTTCCATCGCGTAAAACCGTTCCCTCGTTCTCGTTATTTGGATCAAGAGCAACCCGAATCGTGTCACCGCGACTTGTCATGATTACTGCCACGTTGTCAAGGTCCGCATTTTCCTCAAAATGACTTCCGGAAAAATCATGGTGCACGTCAAGTTTAAGGCCAAGCGCAATCGCATTCGGGTCGGAAGTTTTTTTGACAAGTCCATTCGCTCCCACAACGACCTCAATCGTAGGCCGCACAGAAGGCGAGTAGTAATTGTCAATCGTGTAATGGCTTTTTAGCTGAATGACAACATTATTTGGGTCGGAACGATTAACCGACACCGTTTCAAAAACGACATTATTTTTTGAGTTTAACGTTCCATTGATATAGCCGGACGCTTCATTAAACTGAACATACATACCTTGAGGAAAACTATTGCTGTCGGAGCGGATAACGCGCCAATTTTGAGAATTATGATCTGACATATCAATGGTCACAGAATCATGTTCCCCTTGCAATCCCTCCACACTGGCTCCTAAAAAGTCAGCGCGATAGATCTTGCCGGAAACCGCAGAGTTGTTCTTCAAACAGATGGAGTTAGCGCCGCAGCCCGCTTTTTCAGTAAGCATGTTGCTACTTCCGCTCGAAAATGGCAGTTCGCGGGCAAAAGTAACTTTTCCGTCTTGATTAAGGTAATCACCCGCCTTAAAAAGAGTCTCATTTGTGCTGTACAAAATTTTTCCAGCGCCATTCACAATGATTTCGGCCAGCGGCGCTGAAAACGACTCATCGCCTGCGTCCGCAATGCGATACATAATCTGATCATACTCGGCAGAGGACGCATACGCGGTGCTTTCAAGCAGAATACTTCCATCAGCCTGACCTTGATAAGAACGGTCCTCAGCAAACCGCGGGTCAGTGCTTTGTTCAACCGAGATTGAACTTCCCTGAACCTCTCCCCGAACAACTCCTAAATGCGTTAAAACTCTCAAATCACCTTCTGTGACTTGATCGCTCTCTTTGACTTGATAAGCCTGAATCTCGTAATGGCCTCCCTTATTGATGACTTGTACATAACTTCCAACAGGAATGGAAGAGTTGGATGAGTTTTTCACGCGCGGAAAAAAGGCACTCGCGTTATCATCAAGCTCATCGTCGTAATCATCTTTAAAATCGAGTGTAACCTGCCCCCCCGCCGTTTGAAGCACAAACTCATTGACCGATACCTTTTCTTGCATCTGCCGCGTTACAACAAGCTTACCGTTAAGATCCGTATCAATCTTTACTTTGGCATTTTTCGGCAAAGCTGAATCTGTACTCGAAAGGACGGTTCCATAAGTTTGTCCGGTTAGATACTCAACAAGAATCATACCTTTCGCAGTAACCACACTTTCCACATGAGTAGAAGGCGTCGTGTTCTGATTCGAACTTTGATAAGTTTGAGATTGTTTCAAATTAATTACGTAACCAACCGGAACCCAGCTCGCGTTGCTGCTCTGAATAACTTTTCCATCTTTTACCTGAACCTCCACTTTTTCTGAACCAAGCAGCATATGCGAAAGAAAAGCCGTCGTAACCCCCTGTGCATCCACCTGAATATTCTCGGCTTGAAAAACAATACCATCGCTTAAATTGGTGTGAGTTTTAATTGCTCCAAGCAGCGGATCAATTTCCAGACGTGCTCCGGGAATAAACCCCGAAGGAGCAAGGGTGCTGATTACCCGCCATTCTGATTGGTTGTGCGAACTCATGTCGATAAACGCTTCAAAGTAATTCCCTGTAACATTGGTCACTACTGCAGATGAACGGCTGGCAAGGTACTGCGGCATTCCGATCGGCGACTTCAAAAGCGGCGATTGAGCCGGCAGCTGCTGAAATGAACTATTTACAAGCGCCGGAACATTGGACTCAAACCGAACTTCGCCGGCCGCATTAAAAATATCCCCCAAGGCATATAGTTCCGGAGCCGTCGTCGCTATAACAATTCCGTTCGCATCCGCCACGATACTTCCAATAACTTGCCCGGGAGAGACCGGATCATATAAATCATACGCGACACTTTTATATTTCCAGCTGCTTGCTGAAATAGTAGCCGACGCCGCCACAAAAGCTCCGGCTTCATTATCGTAGTAAACATTCGACGTGAACGCCGGGATGCGTGGATCAGTTGCGGCACCTACAAAGTTTTGCCCGTCAAATTCAGCCGTTCCATAACCGGTCTGGACCGAATCATACTCAAAGTCATCGACTCGTCCGGTTGCATCGTACGCGGTAAAAGACACGACTCCTTGGCTGCTAACCGAATACGCAACCTGACTTCCTACCGGCACTTGTTCATCTTCAGACAAAATGACAACCGCCGCCTGAGAGTTTGAAATATCAAAGACGATGCTGCCGCGTTCTGTTTCAAGATGCAGTTGTTTTTGATCGATACGCGCATCGCCCAAATCAAGTTGATAGTTTACAATTTCCTGCCCGTTGAATGTTTCTGTTACTCGCGTCACTCGGCTTCCGACAGTGAGACCGATTGAGCTGAGCGTATTTTGAGCGGTCGCTTCCGAGTTGTCTCCTGAGTAAGATAGGTAAACCGGTTTTCCGGCATTGTCGTAGAGAACGTCCTGAACACCTTGCGGATATAAAATTTTCTGGTTGTGGTCATAAAGGACGTCAATCCCAATGGGCAAACGACTGTCGCTGGACGCAACAACTCTCAACGTCCCCGCCTCATCAATCTCTTTGACATCAACCCAAATATCCTGGGCTTCATCAATATTCAAACGATGAATCGTACTGGTAACAGGTTTAAAATTGAAGATAAGGTCGTTATTCGCGTTCACCTCAAGCGCGGCAATATTCTTAAATCGATCATCAGTGGAATCAATCACCCGTCCATTCGCATCAACACTTACCGTGCCGCCCGGAGTAAAAAACATACGGCTTGTTACCTGATGCTGAGAATCGGAAAACTCAACCTCAATGGAATATTCGCCATTACCAAGATTGTTCAGATAAAAAACGCTGCCGTCGCCAAAATCTTCAGGGGACGGAATTTTGCTGTCATAGGACGCAAGAATTTTTCTTTTAGCGGATGTTCCCGCTTCGTAAACGATAAATCCATGAGTTGTCTGAAGTATTTCCCCTCCTGCCATTCCAAACGCAATCTCAGATCCGCTGGGGGTGTTGGTACTGCTTCCGGTCTTTGTATCGGTTCGATATGTTGTTTGGTAATCCGCAATTTCGCTCCCCTTGTCCCCCTTATAGACGGTGATCGACGACGCTAGCGTCAAATAATCTCCGGCCAGATACTCATAAGTTGCCGACTCGGTAAGGGATCCCGCCTTGTAGACCATGACCGTTTTAGAATCAGGAACCAAGCTCGGAAAACTTTTATATCGATAACTGATTGTGTAATCCGTCGCGAGCCCGCGAGTCGCGATATATCGGCTATACTGATCCGAAACGGATTTCACAATACTTCTGTTCGAGTCATAAAATTCACGCACGCGGGAAGCCAAATCACCGATTTCTTCCTGACTTGTAAAACGAAAGGCCGCGCCCCTTGCTCCGTTGACAATCGCATATTCGGTTGAATAAGTTACCGTCTCTGAAACCGTTAACTGCTCTGTAATTGATTTAAGACTCGGACGGATTTGATTTTTTAAAAATGCATCAAGGTTGACCCCTTTATCCTCAAAAACATACACACGCGACGCGTCAGGATCATCCATTGATTCCGTTTCAGAGATTTGGCTTAATGAGCCGTCCGCCAAATAACTTACAATACGGGTACGGTCAACATCCGGTGTGCTGGCATCCATTTGATCACGGGAACCTGTAATTGCGGTTGTTGCTACTCCCCCTAAAACAAGATAGTCCGTAACATGAATTAACTTGGGCGTAACCGCGTCTGTAACTTGAAGCTGTGCCGATCGAACATAATCCCAATCGCCGGTTTTATAAACACGTGTAAAGGTCTGATTCTCGCCCTGATCTTCCTGCTCACTCCAACTCATAAAACGGCTGGGAGTCCCCTTGCGGTAATTTTGAGAAATGCTTCGGACCAAACTGCCATCCCCGTTTACGTCCCATTGCCATGCCTTGGATTCAACAGTCCGTGATGGATCATTAAAGGCTCGGTCAAACGAAACGACTTCTGTGACACCATCCGGATCAGTTGCCCCCAGCAACGACAGATAGGGATTCGCCAGCGAAACCTTCATTTGCTGCGCAAATGAAAACTCATTAAAAAATACTCCCGCTGAAACCGCTTGTGTTTTCGTACGCACTTCACTGCCATCGCCATTCACATCATATTGCCAGGCGCGAGACTTTGCTTTCTGACCAGAGACATTGAAAGCCTTATCAAACGAAGTTACTTCAACAACCTGCTTCGATTCAGCGGCACCTAATTCAGCGATGACCGCGGCCCCGGCACTTACCTGTTTTTGCTCTATAAAATTAAAAGTTCCTTGACCAATGTTATTGAAAAAATCTTCACTCTTCATTCGCACCAGACTTCCGTCGCCATTAACATCGTACTGCCAGGCATGCGACTTTGCTTTACGCGCCGCATCATTAAAAGCCTTATCATAAGTTGTAACCTCAACAACATCTTTGGCCTCTGTCGCCCCCAGCTCAAAAATAACCAGCGCACCTGTGGCAACACGCCGTTGCTCGGTAAAACTATAAGTGTTTTGTCCAACATTATTGATAAAGTCTTCGGCCTTGAGACGCACAAGGCTGCCGTCACCGTTAACGTCAAATTGATAAGCATGCGATTTTACCTGCCGCTCAGGGTTGTTAAATGCATGGCTATAGGCTGTTATTTCAACCACGTCTTTTGCTTCCGTAGCACCTAACTCTAAAATTTCAGGGGCGTCTGCCAACACTTTTTTCTGCTCAATAAAGCTATACGTCCCTTGCCCAACGCTGTTAATGAAATCTTCACTTTTAATACGAACAAGGCTTCCATCTTCGTTAACATCATATTGCCAGGCAAGGGACTTGATTTTTCGCGCAGCATCGTTAAAAGCCTTATCAAATGTTTTGATCTCAATTACCTGTTTAGACGCTGTTGCACCTAATTCTGCAATTACAGGACTCCCCGCAACAACCTGGGACTGCTCCAGAAAACTAAAAGTCCCCTGACCCACATTATTAATGAATTCCTCACTTTTAATGCGCACCAGACTCCCATCTCCATTCACGTCATATTGCCAGGCGTGCGATGTCGCTTTTTTAGTCGGATCATCAAAAAACTTGTCATATGAAGTAACTTCAATCACGTTCTTTGAATTTGTGGCGCCTAATTCTAAAATAACAGGATCACCCGCAACCACCCGTCGCTGGATGGTATAAACTAGTTCCTCCCCATCCTTGGCCGCAGTGAAGGCAGCATCCTT
>DDUN01000034.1:0-14855 GCA_002344825.1 Candidatus Multiplicimicrobium inquinatum
GCCGTAGCGGCAAATAATCCTTCCCCCGCGAGCAATCTCTCTAAAATTTCCGCGCCCAAACCATTTCTGCCTTGCTCTTTTTTTGCGGCGGTCAGAGCTTCTTCAATCGCCGCCTCTCCGTTTACTTTAAGTCCCTTTAAAAAATTAAGAATACGCGTAATAATAAATAAAGTAAAAATATCTTCCCGCTTAAAAGAATCCGTCTCCCAAGCCATCGCGGTTAAACGCGACTTAAACACATCCGCCTCCGGCATTTCTCCAAAGGGACGCGCAATCGGTGAATTGGGCGTCATATAGAACATGGAAGCGCCCATCAACACCGGCTGACGCGCGTTGAAAACCAGCGTTTGAATCATCGAGTCTAATGTTTCATTCGGAAGCCCTAAAATCTGGTATGACACGATGTGAAACCCTAAATGCTGCGCTTCCCGCACAACTTCCAAATATTTCGGAATGGTATGGGGACGTTTCGTGCTTTCCCGCACGGTAATATCGGAACTGACCAATGCTAAATTCAAATGTGTAAATCCGGCTTCGCGCATGAGCTGCATCAGCTCCGAGTCTAAGCTCAAATAGGAAATTCCGTTCATCGCCACAAACTGCACATCCTTTTGAGGGAAAATCTCGATTAATCGGCGGCACAGCGCTTTCATTTCATCTTTGTAAAAAGTCAGGTTGTCATCTTCAAAATCAAATACGCGGATACCCTGCGCGTATCTTTTTTGAATTCCGGAAAGAACTTTATCAACACTTTGCCGGCGGTAACGAAACCCGAAAGTTTGATGCACCGAACAAAACGAACAGCGATGCGGACAGCTGCGCGAGGTTACGACAAAACTCAGCGGCTTTTTTTCATAAAGATAATTTTGAACATCTAAATCCGACAAATCGGGCTCCGGCAAATCTTCTATTTCAAAATTATCCTGCGGTTCATTAAAAACAAGCTCGCCGTTTTTTTTCCAGCCCAAGTTGGACACTTGAGAAAAGTTTTTCTCCGCGGCAAACTCCTTTAAAAATTCAACCATCGGTTTTTCACCTTCGCCCATAATCACAAAATCAACGGCAGACTCTGAAAGAACGCTCTTAGGCAAGGCAGATACGTGTGATCCGCCCATTAAAACAGGAACATTCAAAGCGGCCTTCAAATCGCGCGCCACACGCAATGCTTCACGAAAGTAAGGAGAAAAAAGCGATGAAATTCCGATCAAATCAGGCTTTAGAGCGGAAGCATCTTGAATAATCTCATCAAAATCGGCGCCAAAATGATAGTAATGATGAAAAACCGAAAAAGGGCTTTTATCATGATGCGCGTAATAATCCCGCAAATAGGAAAGTTCTTTGGGAACGGGAATGGTTTTTCTTCCCCAGCCGTGATGATAATCACGAATCACAACTTCCACTTCGGGTAAGTGTTGCCGAATGGCTCCTTTAATAAAAGCTAACCCAATCGGCTGAAGGCGAATATCCGTATCGTAAAAATCCTGAATCGGCGGCTGGATTAAAAGAAGTCTCATATCTAAAGACGATAGACTAAATACCCTTGTTTTGCAACGGTACGCATTTTTTAAACCATTTTAAAAAAGAACAGCCACAAGGCATCAACAAGCAGCCGAGGAGGCGTAGTGAAACCTACGCCGCACGAGCGCTGCGCAGTTGATAACGCAGTGGCTGACTTTTTTTAAGTGGTTTTTGGTTTTTGAGGGCGGATTTCGGGAAGCGCAGCCTTGATATTTTTTTGGCGCTTTAAAGCTTCGTGACACAGTGCCTCCTGGACGCGGTAAGGCTTCTCCCCCTCGGCAGGCTGTTTCAAAATATATTCGCCCTTAGAATTAAGGCCGCGTGCTTTTTGATTGTCGCGGAAAACATCCTGAAGAAAATCTAAAATACGTTTCTTGAGCTTCCGATCTATCAGCGGAAAAAGAATTTCGAGCCTGCGGTCAAGGTTGCGTGGCATCCAATCGGCACTCGATAAATAAATTTCATCATGCCCGCCATTTTGAAAATAAAAAATGCGGCTATGTTCGAGAAAGCGGTCCACAAGACTGACCACTTCGATGTTTTCGCTAACACCTTTTAAGCCGGGAACCAAACAGCAAATACCGCGGACATTGAGGCGAATGTGGACGCCGGCCTGTGAGGCGCGGTACAAACGTGAAATCAGATCCGGATCCGCGAGCGAGTTCATTTTTAAAATAATGAGGCCCGGCCGATCCGGCGTGCTTCTTAAAATTTCGCGCTCAATTAATTTTTCGAGCTTTTGGCGTAAGGTGTAGGGAGCCATATCAATTCTTGCAAATCCGACAGGCTGGGAAAATCCCGTCACCACGTTAAAAAAAGCGGTCGCGTCCTGCGTCATTTCATTGTGACTCGTAAAAAAACCAAAGTCGGTATAAATACGCGCGGTACGCTCATTGTAATTACCGGTGGCAAGATGCACGTACCGCTTCAACCCTTCCGGTTCACGGCGCACCACCAAACAAATCTTGGCGTGAGTTTTATATCCGGCAACACCGTACAGCACCGTCGCGCCGGCTTGAATCAATCGATTCGCCCAATCAATGTTGCGCTCTTCATCAAAACGAGCCTTCAGTTCAATTAGCACTGTTACTTTCTTGCCAGACAACGCGGCTTTCTCAAGCAGCCCAACCACATGAGATGACTGCGCCGCGCGGTAAAGTGTCTGCTTGATCGCAAGCACATCCGGATCATGCGCCGCTTCTTTCAAAAAACGCAGAAATAAATCAAACGATTCGTAAGGATGATGTACGAGTAAATCACGCTGTTTCAGTGTGTCCCAGACAGAGATATCGTCATCCCAATCCACCACGGAAACCGGCTCCCACTCGGGATATTTCAAATCCAGAAAAATAGGACGAAAAGCAAGCGCGCCGATTTCTTTTAAATCAATCCAATCCGGAGCGCAAAAAATACGGCTCTCAGGCAGTCCCAGTTTTTTCTGAACAATTTCAAAGGCCGCCCGGCTTCCCGAGGCTTCCATGCGGACAATGGTATTTTTTCGGCGCATCCGTAAAGCTTCCGACATCACTTTCGCGAAATCCTGATCTTTTTCTTCATCCAACTCCATATCCACCGAACGCGCGATACGCAAAAGCGCTTCGTCCTGAATTTCATATCCGATGAATAATTCCCGGGCAAAAAGTGAAACCAGGTCTTCCGCCAGAAAAAAATCCAGATTGCCCGCGGAAGGAAGCGTAATCATTCGCGGTAATGTTTTCGGAAGCTCAACCAGTCCGCAAATTTCTTCGCCGGAGGATTCTTTTTTCATTTTAAAAACACGGTAAAGCGCGAGATTAGTCAAGAAAGGTAACTCTCCCGATTCAGTCAAAGCAATCGGCGTCAAAAGCGGCAACATCTCTTCTTTGAAATAGCGTGTCAAAAAAGTGCGCTGAGCCTCTTCCAAACGCAGCAAAGCAAGCCTCCGGATTCCTTGCGCTTCAAGCTGAGGCAAAAGCTCTTCACGAAAATATTTCTCCTGTTCTCTCATCAGACCGAAAGCTTTTTCATAAACTTGTTTTTGAAACGCGGGCTGCTCTTCATGCGCCGGGACGCGCACCATAAAAAATTCGTCAAAATTGGAGCTGACAATACCTAAAAAACGAAGACGCTCCAGCAAAGGCACTTGCGGATTACGGGCTTCTTCAAATACGCGGAAGTTAAATTCAATCCAGGAAAGGTCTCTCTCAAAAAGAGGCAATTCTTTTGTCATAACTTTTTTTGTCTGAGAGCGATAGGCGCGCCGAAAACTTCGAGAAACAAATCACCGCGCCGGCGGACGGCTTCAACCTCAAGACTTAGATCTCCCAAATCGGATGAAACCCAAATGGTGTAAGCGTCTTCACCCGCTTCAACCTCTATGTTTTTTATCAACTGCTGACTGCTTTCATTCAGAGCGCAAGCCACCCGCAAAATTGCCGCAAGCTTTGAAACCATCGCGCGGTCATTGCGGTTAAGCGACATATAATCCACATGCGTCGATTTAGGCGCGGTTTTACGGTGATAGCGCACCACGGTCGAAACAATGGTTTTGTCAGATTTGCGCAGCCCGAAAAGATCAGCGGCCTGAATCAAATAACTGGAATGCTTGTGATAGCCCGCAATCGAAACATAGGCGCCGATGCCGTGCAAAAGCGCCGCAACCTCAAGTAAAAGCCTTCCTCTTGTCCCCAAGCCATGATCTTTTGTAAGGGCATCAAAAAGCTTAATTGAAAGCGAAGCCACGCAAGCCGCACCGGTTTTATCATAGCCGAATTTTTCACCCAAATGCCTTGCGGAGTTTAAAACCTGCTTGGACAAATCAGTCCGTTTATACCCGGAAAACATTTGCGCCATTTCCTGCAAAATCGCGTCACGGATACTCATCATCGGAACGATAATTTCTTCTGCGCCTGTTTCAGCCAAAAAAGCGCCGCAGAGAAAAAGCGCCGCCTGATACGCTTCGGCTTCGTCCAGCGCCATCCCATGCTCTTTCGCGATTTCTTCAGCGGTTTTCTTGGAAATGTTTTTGAGATAGGACGTAAATTCTTTTTTATCGAGAGTTGTAAAAGTTTGATTCGAAAGATCGGCGGAAAGATGCTGCGCGGCCTTACGCATATCACCACCTAACCCGATGAAGGTTCCGAGATCCTGAAAGTGACAATCGCGGTTTTCTCCCGCGCAAATTTGGCGCACAGCGCGTTTAATTAAGCGCGCAAGAACTTGGGCGTCCACACTGCCCAGAACGGTATCTTCGGGAAGACGCATCGATCCAATCGCGAAATTACGGTTAATCTCAACCGCGCCCTGGTTGAGTACGATCATTTCCGTACTGCCCGAACCCACCTCTGTAATCAAACAACGTTTCTGGTCTAAAGCGACTTTATCCGCAAGTGCGGTTTCAACGGCAATCAGCTCCAAACGGCTTTCTTCGGGAGCCTCCAACACTTCCACATCCAATCCCGCGCGCACAAACGCCTGATCAATAAAGCTGTCGCGGTTGACGGCATCACGCACAGCACTGGTGGTAACGGCCTGATACTTTTTGACTCCGTAATCATTCATCAGCGAGCGGTAATTCTTAAGCACTTCAATCGCCTGCCGCATCGTTTTCGTGCTGATATGGCCGGTCGCGAACACATCGCGCCCGAACGCAGTTGGTTTTTGCAAGTTTTCCAAATGACGAATTGTGCCTTTAGAATCGATTTCCGCGATCAGCATGCGAATCGCGCTGGATCCGATATCAATGACTGCCACCGATTCTTTATTTAAAATTTCAGACATTTGTTTTCCATTTCTCCGGAAATGCTAGATATCCTGATTCCCCGCCTTCGCGGGGATGACTCCACCCGCCTTCGGCATGAGGGTCACTTTATTTAAATTTTCTTCCATAAACTTTATTTTTGAGTCTCATCAAAAGCCAACTTAGCGGCACCGAGCATAACCGCATAATCACCTAACAATGCCGGCCTTACTTTTACAGGGCGCACTAAATCAGGCATCGCGTATTGACGCATCGTTTTCTCCGCCTCAGGCAAAATGATCGAGCTCAAAGCTTCCACTAATCCGCCGCCCAAAACAATCAGTTCGGGACTGAGTAAATTCACCGCGTTCGCCATCGAAATTCCAAGCACGCGCGCTTTTGCCTGAATCAAACTTCGGACTTCCGCGTCACCCTCGCGGATCGCGCGCGCAAAAGCTCCGCTTTTAAGCGACTTTAAATCAGTTCCGACATCTTTATAAAGGTGCGGTGCCTTTTGCTTCATCAACAATAGCCCCGCTTCCGAAGCCAAAGCTAAACGGCCCGTCATATTTTCCAGGGTCGGCTTGATCAGCCCCGAGCCGAAAGGAAGATTCATAAAAGTGTGCCCGATTTCTCCGGCCGCCTGTGTAAAGCCCCTGTAAAGTTTTCCGTCTAAAATCAATCCGCCGCCGACGCCGGTCCCGAGAAAAATACCCAAAACATGTTTAGCTCGTTTCGCGGCGCCGAATTGCTGCTCGCCGTAAATGCCGGCATTCACGTCATTTTCGACAAACGCGGGAACCTTGAAAGTCTTTTGAAGAATTGTTTTCAACGGACACTTTTTGAGAAAGGCAATATTCGGAGAAATTTGAATCACTCCGGTTTTGGGATCAATCACACCCGGGCAACCCGCGCCCACCGCGGCAATGTCTTTCAGCGTCAAATCATTTTCAATTAAAAGTTCATTGACCGCCGAAGTCAGCGACTTAACAAAAATACTCAGCCCCCGGTGAGGCTCCACTTTCAGCTTCTCCGTGTCCACAACGGTAAAGTTAGGGCGAATTAAACCGGCGAGAATTTTAGTACCGCCAATATCAATGCCGATGAAATATTTTTTGGAGGGCTTAGTCTTTTTCTTGGCCATAAACGTCCTTAATTAAAATGCCGAGCAAATTGAGCTGTCGGATAAGTATAGCCCCCCTGAGGGGTAGATTGCAATTGGCGGAGAGAAAAGAACACGTAATTAAAGCAGCGGGAACGAAACTATTTTTTCTTAGAAGTCATCCATAAATCGACCTCGAGAATGGGTTGGTTTTATGCTGTGCCGAGACAAGGAAGACGAGAAGCTCATACTGAACTAAGTATGGACGACGAGTCTGACGCAGTCGCAGACCATCAGAAAACAACCACTTTCCGAGAGCGGTTTACGGGTGGCTTCTCGACTTCGGGTTGTTTTTATAACGTTTTTGAGCCTCATCAATCACTTTCAACGCCGCGTCATAACCTGCCCATCCTTCGATGCCGGTTTCTTTGTATTCAAGGTCTTTGTAGGTGGTAAAGAAGTGTTCAATTTCTTTCAAAAGGTGCTGAGGCACATCGGAAAGATTGTTGATATGACTCCAAAACGGGTCTTTGAGCGGAACGCAAAGCACCTTTTCATCGACGCCTTTTTCATCCCACATTTTGAACACGCCCACAGGTTTCGCGCGCACCACACAACCCGGAAAAGTCGGTTCCCAAACCAATACCAGCGCATCAAGCGCGTCGCCGTCAAGCGCCAGCGTATCCATAATGAATCCGTAATCACTTGGATAATGAACGGATGAAAACAACATGCGATCGAAACGAAGCATCCCCATTTCCTTATCGTATTCATACTTATTGCGGCATCCCTTTGGGATTTCAACCATGATCGTCAGCGCGTCTTTTTCATCAAACATAAAAACCTCTTTATCAGACAACAGACTATAGACCGAAGACTATAGACAAAAATAAATCAAAATGACACCAGAAGCGACTTCATAAGTAGTCGTAAAGCCAAAGGATTGAGAGGAGCAAGCAGAGCAAGGAGTCCGAAGCAGGCAATGCCAAAGGGCGCATTGTCGATACAGGACGACGAAGCTATGCGAAGCTCATATCAATTCGACGCTTATGAATACTTGTGAATCCGCTTCTTAATAAACGGCTAAATGAGGAAGGAGCTTGAGAATGAAGTTTATGCGGCTAAGCGGAAACAGCGGCTTTAGCCTGAGCCTGAATTTGGAGTGTAATCTCTCCAACAATCTTACTGAGAACATCCGATACAATGCGCCAACTATTTACGTTCTCTTCTTCAAACAATTCTGCTGAAACCTCGCGCAAGTCTCCAATGTCTGTGGACTGACCCGCAACAACAGTTTGAGCAATGCGAATAGAATGCTTTCGGGGCTCTGCATCTTCTTCCTTATAGCTAATTAAACGGATGTCACGACGAGAGCCAATAGCGGTTTGAAGTATTGTTATTTCATTGAGATCTTGCTGTAAGCCAGTAATCTGAATAGGCTCTAAACCCACTCCTTGTAAAATGCGGCTCAATCCTCGGTTTAAAGCGGCTTTATCATTCACCTCGATCATAAACTGCTTGGGATATTGACTTCTCAATTCGAGCCACTTTGACTTAATTTCACCCGTCTTAACAATAAAACCATAACGAGAATCAGGATTAGCCGTTAAGATCGCGCGCATATCTTCAATATCAAGCTCTTCCAACTTTTGCTCTGTTGTAAACTCAATCGTTACGCTCTTTTTATCACCATGCCAACCATCCAGTTTTAAAATGGAACTTAACCGATTTTCAGAACGAGCAGGCATGATAAAGCCCGCAACAGAATGTAGATTTTCCATAGTTGCTTCTCCGGCAGCAAAAACAACTCCGCCAGCCACAAGCGCGGCAATAACCGGGGCGGTCGCACTAGCTTCCTCGCCTCTTTGAAGAGCATCCAATATATTTTCGGGCAATAAAACTCCGCGAAGCTCAGAACGAGCACGCCCATTAAACCGATAAACTTTCAAATAGATGCCGGGCTGATCATATCCGGATTCCAATTGAATCGGAGATGAATTCAGAAGAGTCCATTCCGAGCCTTGATAATCGGTCAGCGGCAAAATTCCGTTAAAAATCTGATTGCGAATCGCCAGCAGAGCAATATGCGCCCCAGGCTTCATTGTCTGCATTTTATTTAAAAACTTAGCTCTAAACATTTCCCGCTCAGACGGATCGCTGGGCTCCGTATAAAAATAAGTAATCAAATCATATTTTCCCCAATCAGCCTCGTCCGACAAACCATCGCCGTCCTGGCTGCTGTAATAAGCCGCATTGGCAGTTTGTTTGCCAGAAAATCTCCGCAGCAATTCTTTTGTTTTATCAGAAATACTTGGATTAATCTCATATCCATCAGCCTTCATTGAAAAATAATTAGCCGCGGCGATACCAAATCGAAAATCTCCGGCTCCGAAATCAAGCATTTGCTTCCCTTGGAGCTGTACACCTAAAGCACGTAAAGCAATAAAAAATTTCAGCACAACGCTCCAGGGCGCTGAAGCGAAAACGCCTGTGGCTGTTTTTTCCGTATGAAAAATTTGACCTGAATAAACTTCGCCTAAATTATTTAATTCCGGATGATCAAACTCTAAGCGCATTCGCTGATAATCGAGCAAGGCCAAATAAATTATTTCATCAAAAGCACCCATTGTCTCAACCGTAAGAACTTCCTGAGCAGGCTTATTGTTTTCTTGCATCCATTTCACTAAAGCCGCCTTCCGATCATCAAGCTGTCGGCTCGATAAACCCCGGGGGAAAATTCTGCTCAAATTAGCCTCCATAAAGACCACTATGGCATCTTCTAAGGAGGTTCCGCTTATTTTTACCTTTTGGCGTCCGATTTCTTGATTAATTATTCTAAATAAAATGCCAACATATAAGTTCAATTCTTCCGCAAAAAGTTTTTCTTCCGCATCCGCCCGCACCCGAGAGTTTTTTTCGGAACTCATCCAATCATCAGAAAGTAGTTTGATCTGAAACGCATCCAATTTTCTTGATTCTGAACGCGCAGACAAAGTAATCGGCTTTAAAAAGGCGGTTCCATTTTTAGAATCGCCCTGCTGTAAATGCCAAAGCATATAACTGAGAAAAAGCTTTCCGGCGGCTTCGCTTTCCGGTGACGTTTCTTTCTTTTCAATTTCAGCAATCAGTTTGGTAACAACTTGCGCATCATAGGTTCCGACAACAATCTGCGACGGATTTTGATCTCGAGTTAATTCCGTCACATATGCCTGCAAATGTGTTTCAAAATCCTGATACCCCAACTTAACAGTATCTCCGCTTTCAAGCAGCTGATTGTAGTGCTCAATCCAAGCTCTCTCACGAGGGCTGATTTCCGGGCGTTCAGCGGCTTGTCGCATAGAATCCATCATGCGTGAAAACTGCGGGGAAAAACGCGTAAATTCAAATCCAACCTGAAAGCTCTGCCGGGGATACTCTTCTTTCAAAGCGAATGTTTTTTCAAATAACTTTGCAACATACTGTTCCGCCAAAGCGGTGTGATGGCTGAATATCCTTTTGATATCCAAAAGATAAACCATCTCGGTTCTTTCAGCGGGACTACTCCAATGCTTGGTAAATTCTTTGGAAGTATCGACGACAAAAAGCGGTCTTCCGGCAGCGTGAGCCATATGCATAAAACCCGTGTTGGGCGTAACAACAGCATCCGCAATAGCCATAAAATCCCAAACCTGAGATAACCGCGCGGAGTCAATCATAGGCAATACAAAAATGCGCTGATTTCCGCTTGAATAGGCGATTAGTTCTTCCGCGACACTCATCGCAAAACTGCGGGCACTTGGGCTCGTACCGCCTGAAAACATCAGGTGCGAATTCGGGTTTGCATGCAGAACTTTACTCAAAAGTTGAACCCAAAATGCTTTATTAACCGTCTGCTCCTGAGTAACCGCGTCCAGATTTACGTAAACAACATTTGATTTTCCGGTAACAATTTCATTCATGGTCTGATAATTCATGATTTGTTTAAAAATGAGTGGAATAGGTTTTCCTGAAATCTTGCGGTCAAAAAAATCGGATTCATCCGCCGTGCGGATTAATCGCATCCAATCAACCTGATGCCCGCCCACCTCGGGATGGTTGTAAATATTCAAGGGCAATTCAGACTCGCCATCGATCAACTCCCAGTCTTTCAGAATCGCTTCAGCTTCATTCCAGAAAATCGGTCCTTCTTCTGTTTTAGAAATTTCTTTCCTTAAAATCGTTTTTCCGTTTTGATCCACAAGCTCAGATCGAGCTCCCCCATAAACCGCCAAATTCACTATATCCAGAAAATAATCCGTATTTAAATCAGCCGGCTTGCCGGAAAGCGAACGTTGCGCGATTGCCAGCTGGTATTTTCCTTTCGGAGCAGACACGGGTTTAATCCGGCTCCACTCTCTGTGATGCTCAAACATCTGAGCAAAATCCACTCCCTCAATTTCAATCGTCGCGTTGGGAAAGCGTTTCAGCAAAGCGGGAATCAAAAATGCGAAACGAACCGCATCGTAGCCGAGCTTAGCGCCATTACCAATGTCGTACTCGCCTGTAACAAAAATACGCTTCACGTCCTTGGCAAAATCAGAGTTTTTCGGATCATTCCAAGGAAGACCCAACGGAGCTTTAACTTGCCCTTCTTCCTCACGCATTTCGGAACGACCCATCAAATTTAAAATCCAATGCGTATCCTGTGCTGCGGAAAGAGCATTCATTTCTTTGGAATTAAATTTGCGGTCAATCGTTGAAGTATCGAAAAGATAGCGGTTCAGAAGATTTTGCCGCGATGGCGAATAAAAACCCATACGCGCGTAAAAACCGGCACGGGCAGATTGAGCTTCAACAGCCGCATTTTCATTGGTTTCAAAATTCGAATGAAAAATTTGCGATGCGGCATTAACGGCTAAACGCTCCGCCTGGGGATGCGCCTGAATGCCCAGTGCCGCCACTGCTTCATATATTTCGCGGCTGGACGGAAGGAGCGTTTGATCGCGCCCTTGAAAGAGATGAAAAGCCACAGTTAAATTGCGATTTAACCCTAGTGCACCCGCGCTTGTCTGCGGATGTAAGATTTCTTTGATGATCGCATATCCGATAATCGGATTACCGGCGGCATTCGGATTACGAATAAATATAAAGTCTCGTTCATTAATAATACCGGCATCTTCATCACCCGGCATTATCTGCACCGCCCGGACTTGAATGAATTCAAGCTGTTTATCCCCTTCAAACGCGATCATGCGACGCTGACCACCAAACTGTTCCCCTGCTCTTAATTCCTCCATATTGCCGCGAAAATCAAAAACTTTTCTTACGTAGGGATGCGCATTAATTGTAGCCTCATATTCTGTAACAATACCGCTCACGCGGTCCGCCGTAAGCACTTCGGCTTGCGGAAGATTTTTCCGGCGTGTGAGAATACGCGCCACAGTCGCCGCGCGCAGTTGATCCGCATGATTCTCAACGCTTGAACGAATAATGCCTGGCTGAGCAGTTTCGCCTTCCCGCATTTCGGAGCGCGTTAAAACTTCAATAAAATACGATCGCACCACTTCATCTAAGCTATACCCCGCCTGTGCTAATTGCGGTCTCAGATTAAGCACATCTAAAATCCAATCTTTCAACGGATTCCCCTCGAGGTTGCCATGCTCTTGAATAAATTCCAACCTTGTGCTTCTGCCTAAAATACGCTTGTGGTAATCTGCGGATAACTCTTTGTGTCCCGCATATTGCTTACGCTGAAGAAATGTTTTAACATCCGCCGGATCCATCCAAAGGTAAGCTAACATTAACGCCAAACTGACATAATCATCAAAAAAATTAGGTGCCGAAATTCTAAAGTCTTGCCCTCCAACCGTTGCCGGACTAACTTGTCGGTGCGACACAAAATCCCATGTCCCCAGAATCTCTTCCGGTTTAGTTCCGGCGAGCGAAGCCCGAATGTCAGCAGCCGCATCATAATCAATTAATTTCACTGCCATCTCTCCCGTTTCAGGGCTGATATCTAAAATTCCTTTCTCCTCATCAAGATATTGAACCTTAAATGCATCCAGCTTGATGTCACCGTGGACGCGGCCTGTAACTTTATGAAAACGATAAAGCGTTTCAACTAAAGCGCTGGCCAAGGCCTTATAGGCACCAAGCGGGTTTTCCGAAAAATTAAAATTAGGGTTGGGAATTTGATTGGGAATCTCCACCTTCCGATAACTTTCTATCCAAGTTTCACTCATCAATAAATCTTCCATATCTATTCCCGGCACCCAAACCATCAACAGTCCTTTTTTAGCCTTAACTCCTTGATACCCCGCTGCCGGATCGACTTCATACATGCTGTCGTTATCACCGCCGCGAAAAACACCTCCCATTAGTCCGGCTGGAATGTGAATCCATGATCCCGGCTGTCCCTCAATGGGCTGATCAATGGCGGCTTGCATTATTTTTTCATAGACACCCACCTCCGTAGCTTCCCGTAACTTATGAGTTCCTTCGCCATCCTGATAAATTTTTAAGACAAACTTGAGAGGCTGGTTATCAACCCCGAGAAGAACTGCGGGTTGGCCTGAAGGATCAATCAGTTGCACTTCATAAAAATCATTAAATCCGGTCAGAGAAATTTTATTGCCTAATACAATCGGCCACGATGCCATGGCGGCCCATGTTTCCTTACTCACAAAAACATCAAACCCTTGTACGACTCGCATTTCAGAACGCCCAATTAACTCGCGGACATTGGCTAAATACATCGTCAAATTATCCATCGGAGTTCCTCGATGCCGCGCAAGCAATCCCGCAAAAACTTCTTCATTAGACAAGCCGGGGGCAACAGCCTCACTGATTGTTTTTGCGTTTTGATCATCTGATTCCAAGGTCAAAATGCCGTCGCTGGCAACCATCAGAAAGTAATCACCTCCCAATTCTAAATTGAAAAACTCAACCTCTGGCTCCGTCCCAACCGCAGGCTCATCTCCGTGCCCCAGCGCCGACAAAACTTTCATCTGTGTTCCGTTTGGAAAAAAATAAAAATCCCCATTTAAACCCCACCCCCGAGAGATAAGATCAATTTTATCAGCGTCAGCTCTTATTGATTTCATCAGCTTTAAATCCATAGCTGTTTTAGAATTCTGATCGCCGACATGATTCAAAGTGCTTTTTTTAGAAATGGGATTTTGCGGTTGACTGCGATCAACCACCATAATCGGTGAATCGCCCAGTGAGATCATCACAATTCGTCCGCCAACAACAACCGCTATCGAAGCCGTTGTGCCTGATTGCAAATATCCCTTTTTGTTCATCTCGAGACTAACACGCTGAAACGCCGACTCAATTTGCGCGCGCCAATCATCATCCGAAGTTGCCGCGTCAACTCTCGCTAAAATAGTTTCCAACTCCAGCTTCAAAAGATTTTGCGCCTGCTCTGCCGCTTCCGCACCGCGTTTGCCATGCCCGTCAAAAACCGCCATCACAGCGGCCTGTCCCATTTTTGTTTTTACCGTAAAATTCATAAAACGATCTTGATTGGCATCATCCGTATTCTCTTTTTTCCGCAGTCCTACATGATTCAAAAATAATATTCCAGGGCCGTCAACTTTAGAGTTTGCTTTAAATGGCTTAGGCTGAAGTTTGATTAATGACTCCTTTCTGGGGCCGGGCTGCTCAAGCGAAACCTCAACAATGGAGGGATTATAGTCTTCTATCTCCGCATCATTTTCCGCCTCCAGCAACGTGATCGTGATCTGCGTGGATGGCTTGTGTTTTCTCACCTTCCGTTGAATTTCCGCAAGAATACCCATGGCAAGATTTTGATACTCACGGCTGAATGTCGGAAGTCCGTCTAAGTCGACAAGCCGCTTGCCGTCTCGCAATAAATAAATTTGGACATTTTTTCCCGGCTCGCCTTGAATCTCTAGATCGTAACTCTCCGTTTCGCTCCACTTATTTGCGGCTTGCTGAAGGCGTTCAAACGCCTCTATCAAGTTAAGTGTCTCGCCGTCTAAATTAAAAGTTTCCGCTTTGGAAATTGGTTTACCGATTAAGTTTTCAACCGCGGATATAAATTCCTCTGAAGCTTCCGCCCGTATTTCAGAGCGGGCGGATCGATCTTCCAAGCCTCTGATTGGCTCAGAAGTTGCAGGGGGATCAGAGGCTGGCTTTGACAATTTTTTTACTGCCACCAATACAACAAAAATCGCCACTATAGCGACTACTCCGGCAGCAAGCCAATTCAAAGTTCTGTCTCGAATGGATTTTTTTAACTGCCTCTCTTCGATTAAGAGCGCGGTTTGCTGAATAACTTGCTTTGCTTTTTTCTCATCTTCAGAAATCTCGCGGATAAATTTCTGGGTATCCGGATGCTCAAAAAGATTTGTGCGGCTATTCTTAATATGATCATTCCAAAATTGGGCGGGAGAAACCGGGTAAGCTTGATCCGGCGAATGGGCGCTAGGCGGTCCTTTTTGAAAATAACCCAAAGAAGCCAACGCAATCGAAAAGAAATTAAGCCTCAAGTGCTGAGGCTGCACAGAGCCTTGTCGGGCAAAATCGACCAAT
>DDUN01000034.1:15170-77774 GCA_002344825.1 Candidatus Multiplicimicrobium inquinatum
CGCCGGACGAACTCAAAAATTGCCCCACATCAAACACTGCAACTGCAGCTGAAAGCTCAGCCTCTTCTTGTTTATCTAAAAATGAATCAAGAGCCTGAAGCCTTCGCCCCCATTCAACCCACGCCTCATGTCTCTTTACATACGTCCAAATAGCTTCCGCCAAAATATCAACCATGCGGTCAACAATCTTTTCATTTATTTTGTCTACCGTAAAACTGTGTCCCTGCTCTTGTCCGTAACTCTCAGCCAATGCCAGCATCTCTTCTTTGTCAGACTGGAGCAAAGCAAGGAGATCTGCATCATTTAAACCGATTTTTTCTTTCTCACGCAATTCTTGAGTATTAAACACACTACGTTCTCCATTTCCAATTTTATTGGGAATAAAACCATTCTGCTGAATAAGCTGTCTAAGCTCTGCTGCAACATTTGAAATTTCTTTTTTTACAATCTTGGCAGCCTCTGAAACATCATTGGCGGCGGCAAGAGCATTGAAAAAATCATAAGAAACTGGCTCGGTTTGAAGATACCCATTAGAGTCAAGAAAAACCCGCATTTCGGAACGAGCACGAAGCGCTTTTGAAAAACCATCAAACCACGATTTAAAATTTGTATCCGTAAATGCACTATCAGACACCATGTTTGTCGGCGACACGTAAGAGCTTAAATCCGCTCTCACTTGAGCAGAAAACTCTACCGCTTTATCACTCCAAAGATCATGAAATAAATCCGCGGCAATTTGATGCGTATTGATTACCCCATTATCATTTGCAGTCGCCCATAAGGTGTATAAAAAGTAAACCCGATGTTTAGCGCTATCTTCAAGATCAAATCTTGCCCCACCCAAATCAATCAAAATCATTTTTTTTCGATCTTTTTGCCAAATAAAATTTTGATACCGAATATCCGATGGGGGTTTAAAATCAAGATCTTTTCCAACCCCTAATACGGTCCTCAAGTACCCGCGATATTCATCTAATGTAAGCTCAGATTCTTCCAGAACTTCAGAAAACTGAATTCCGTCGATAAACTCTTCTATCATCCAATGAAGCCCGTCTTGTGTTTGACCTTCTGATAAAATCATAGGGACATACTGATGGCTGATTTTTTTTAAATCTGCCGTCTCTTCGCTGGGAATAGTCCCGGCTACCCTTTCAACCTTAAACATAAGTGAAAGCGATCTCCCTGATACACGGCCAAAATCAATTCGAAAGCCATACTTACTCGTTCCGTCGTATCCATTAAAAATTCTAGCGGTTCCATTTAAATTTAAATCTAATTCCTCATATCCAAGCCGCCTGAAGAACTCTTTTACATTTTCTATATCCTGAAACCGTGGGGAGCGCAGAACATTCATCACTGACCGGGTCGTCGCTCCCGGAACTCCTCCGTCCAAAAATGAAAGCGTGTCAACTTCGTACCGCATTTCGGAGCGGCGCTGATCAAGTGAACTTCTTTCGGCATCCGGCCAAAGAAGCGGCCTGTTTTTCCCGGTAAAATTCAGCCTGAATTTTACCGGGTTGTCTTTGTCGCGCCGCAAAACTAAGTGAGAACGGGAAACCGAAGCGTCTTGGACAATTAAGTCATTGCTGCTGCCCCGTCCGATCAAAACTTCATTTTTATTTCGCGCGGCGGTAAACTTAGATTGTTGACCGGAAACTTGGACGATCACATCAAGTTCGCCGGCATAGCCTCCATTTCTGATTCTCATGACGGAGTTGCTGTTTGAAAGCTGAAACAAAAACGGCAGTAAAGCAGGATCCCAAAGAATGCCTTTTTCGCCCGCGCTCTTTAAAGCGATCATAAAAGCAAGGTTCAAATCGCGCACAAACTGATTTCGAAATGAATGGCCTTCCGCATCAAATTTTGGCTCCATCTCATACTCCTCGTTCGGATCACGACGGACGCCAAAAGCCTCAAAAGCAAGTTTCAGCACTTGCTCTTTAAGAGCGGTGGAAACACCGTACTGAACGGCGGCGGTTCTTCGCTCAAAAAAATCTAAATTTTTGTTAAATTCAGACTCCGGGTTCGCATCATTTAAATTGAAGTAATCGTAATATTGGGGAAGATCGGCTAAAAACTCTGTGTTTTGCATGCCATATCCCAACAAACTATCAAGCATAGACTTCGCAAACCACTTACCCGCATCATATTCTTTGCGTGCACGCAAAACACTAAGCACAGCGTGAAAGCGCTCAACCGGAAATTCCCGCATGAAAAGGGGGTAATTGCTGAATGGCCCTGGAAAACCGGCCGCCGACCATTCCTCTGTCTTATTTTTAGTACCTTGGCTTAAATCCACCACCCAGTCAGCAATTTCTTCGGGCGATTGATCCGCCACGCGCATTTCGGAGCGCCCCTTCGACCTGGCTACGATCACATACGGAGGTGTTTTTTGGCCGACTCCAAAACCGGTTGTTCCGCCATCGACAAACATCGCTGATTCGATACTATTGCGGGAAAGCCAGGCGTGAAGCTCCGTCATAAATGAATCTGTGGACATCCCCATTTTTCCCATAAAATCAGGTCCGTAAAACTCCTTGAAGAAAAATCTGCCTAAGCGGTCATATCCAATCGCAACGCGCCGCCCCCCCTGAAGCCCCTTATGCCAAACTTCAATTCCCAGGTTGAGATCTTCCCCGATTTTGATCCAAGGTCCGGCCTGAAATCCGATCGGGTACAACTGCACTCCATAAAGTTCAGGATTTTCAGCATATTTTTGGTAGTCAAAAATATGCGGCCTGCCGGTACCATCAATAAAAAACATCGCTTTAGCCATCGCTTTTTCCGAGAGGTTGTGATTAAAATCAACGATAGGTTCTTCTTCCTGAAGTCTCAAAAATCCGGTGGGCTGCTTATCTTCTAAAAAGAAATTTGCGGGTGAAATAATTTGAGCGTCGGAATCATTTTGCGCGTCTTCAAAACGCATGACCTCAATATTCCAAGACCGAAGATCAAAAAAGAGATCTCCCGAAGATGTGGTTGACGCTAAATCGGGCGAATTGATGCCGATATTGACTTGCTTGAGACCATAATTAGCTACAAGTCCACCCGTTCCAATGCCAGCCGCGAACAGCAAAGACCGACGGATAGCTTCCCGGCGAGTTAGCGGCTGAGCAACTCCACGTGCTTCAGAGCGCGCGGAAACAACCTCTTTTTCACTTCTTGGTTTTGGCGCAAAAGCCTCCCTGGGTAAAAATCCTTTAGCGAAAACTCGCCCCAAAGCGAATTCTTTTCCATACTTTATTTTTCCAAAAATAAGCATTGCGAAAAAAATCAAAATTGGAGCTTCAATAACCATCACAAGTTCTGCTGTGGTTAATCTGCCAATGAGGATATTGGTTCCTATCCATTTATTAGCTAACTCAACCCCAACAACCGAATACGCGTACACGGATCCGGATAAAGCCAAAGACATTGAAGATCTTCCGACAGCTGTTGTCATATTCGAATAGCTTGACGGAGTCTTTTTAAAATTGAATATTGCTGCACGGAAAAGTGCTCCTATCAAATAAAGCACCGCTCCGGCAAAGAAGACCTGCACAGGAAGCCCTCCGTCGGGCGCAATACGGGCAGCCCACTGCGCAAACGGTAAAGCAATTTCTCTTTGATACCAACTTAAATTAGCAGAAGGGACTTGGTTTTCAACTTGTGCTAATTCAGACGAGAAAACTTCAAGCGGAACCGTAGCAACCAACTCAGACTCAACGGCCGACGGTGTCCGAGCAACCGCGGGTAAATCCTGACGCGCGACCGCAGGCTGATCAAGAGTCGGAAACAATAAACTTTCCTCAAGAAACCCTCTTTCAGAATCCCACTTAGGAAGAGCCAGAATTTCATCCACGCTCGCCACTCTCGAACTTGTATTAGCTTGAGGCTCAGAAACAGCGGTCGCGAGCACAACATTCCAGCCCTGTCTCCCGCCGTAGCCGAAGGTGTGATCTTTGATCGCGTCCGCTATCTCTTGCTTTTTTGAAGCCGGGCTCGGTTTTGTCCGAAAATATTTGTCATTGAAAACTCCATCCTCAAGGTTTTGTGCCATATCCCGAAGGGTATCTCCGTTTTTTGCCATTCTTGACTTTACACGCTTCTCTTTTACAAAAAAGAAAAATGCATCCAACTCATAATCATCCATAAGGTCAAGTTGCATCACTCGATAAGCTAGGGCTCGGGCAATATATTCCGCCTGAAGACCAGCATCGTTTGGAAACCTCTTGATCGCCGCCTCCCGTAACTCAACAATCGCTTTGTAAGAAGGCTGACTTTCCCCCTGCGATGTTAGCTCAAGTTTTTTAGCAAGAAACTCCTGGTCAATTCGGCGGACATCTCCTTCTTTGGAGGGATATCCAAGCCAGGTCATCACATGATCTCCCAGGGTTCTGGAACGCGTTACTTCATGCTGAAAAATACCTTTGGCAATATCAATCGAAGGATGCCCGGCTTCCTTCCAATTCTTCTGATCGGCATACTGAAAAAGTCCCGACTCCATTCCGGTTTGAAATAGGGCAAGGTCGTGAAGGTCTTTCTTCTCTTGTTCGCTCGCGGAAGGGTAAATTTGATCGATCACACTCATAATCGAACCGGAAACAAGTTTCGCGTTTTCACTAAAATTTCGGCTGCCTAAATTGGCTTCAACCTGCAAAGCCATTGCAGCCGTTTTGTCTTTTTGCTGTCCTTGCGCCAAAAAGTCTCCGACTGAAATGGCGTGCACTACCGTCATAACAAGAAAATAACCCAAAGCGAGTACGATATAAATCCAGGGCTTGATTTTTTCTTGAAGAATTTGCTCCGGTGTTCCGGGAATTAAAACTTCAAGTCGAATTCCTTCTTTGACCCCAACCTTCTTCTCAGAATTTGAGGTTCCTGCGCCCCACCACTCCGTTAATGTTTGGACCGCCCCGACCACAAGCGCAATCCCCGCAAGATAAACGCCGACAAGAGGGGCAAACTTTGCCAAAGCAATCATGATTACCGCGGCAATCGCCGCTTTCTTTAAAAAAGGAATTACTCGCGCCTCGGAGCGGCTTGCTTCTAACGAGATAGTTTCATTCAGTTTCTGCTCAGGAGAAATCGCGCTTACATCCGCTTGCTTCTCTTCAATTCCAAGGCGCTGCAATAAAAATTGCGCTACCCATTGAAGTGTCGTTTGCGTGTTGGGATTTAAAGATGACGCCTTCAGACTTTTGATGTGGTTACGCGTAAAATAAATCAACCCGCCGATAACACCTGCCGCAACGACCAAGGCTGTCAGATAAGGCGCAAAAGCAAACACCGCCGGTAGAATCAACCCCAAACCACCCACTGCTCCAAGCGCCCCAAGCAACACCGGGACGACATAAGCTTGTTCTGATGAGTCTCTCTCTATTTGAGGATTGAGCCGCAGCATGTCGCCGATAATTTCTCTTTTCAAACTATCACTGTACTCTGCTTCAAGACGGGCAAGCCCGATTGTAATTCGGCTGACCAACTCACCTTCAAATAAGTGCTTTCTTCCAAATGCTGTGGTAAGCGCCTCGGCATCCCCATATCGCTGCTCATTGACCGCAGTAATCATTTTCTGAATTTCTTCAAAAATAGAGTCAGGGTCAAAGTCCTCATCCCGTATTTCAGAGCGCGCAGGAGTTAGTTCATACAGCCCCACTGCGTAATTTGTGGTTTTATATCCATCTGCTCTCTCAATCGTATAATTTTTTTCAGTATCCTCCCAAATCTCACCCATGCTCACTTCCGGAAGAATTAAAAATACCTTTCCATTTGGTTTCAAGTACTGAGAGGCTTCGCCAAGGAATCGGCGGAGCGTTTCAAATCCGGGGTCATTTTTTGCGAGAGCTAAGTTTCCGCCGGACGCTTCTGAATACCAAGGCGGATTCCAAAAAATAACATCAAACTTTTCTCCGTCGCGCACGGCTGAAAAAAGATCGCTTTCACGCGCGTCAAACTCATCGCCAAGCGCCTCTTTTGCGGCTTGCACCGCGCTGGGGTTAATATCAAAACCGATAAATTGAATTTGTTGCGGATTGCGCACTGCGGACTGCAACTCTTTTGTTAACACCCCCGAACCAATCCCCATCTCCAACACCCGAATATTGTCATTCCCCTGTTTTCCGGCGGACTGCACTATTTGAGCAATCACTCCGCGGACCAGCCCAGTAATCTGATCACCCTTGTTGATCAAAACAGGGACGACTTGTCCCGCTTGTTGCGGTCGCATCTCAGAGCGCACATCAAACTTAGAAAATTTTTCGGCAAACCCGCGAGCCGCTATAATCGCTTTAATTTGGTCGTTACGCGGTTTATCGAAAGCTTTACTCAGTTCCGCAATCCGCCCTTGAGGAATAAGCCCTTTCATTTCCGCCCAATACTCTTCCGTCGCGCTTCCATAATCTTTCAGCTTGGCTGATGAGGCTGCTTTTAACTCTGCGGTTTGGAGTTTTTCGCCCACCAAATTTTCAAGATAAAGATAGTTTTTAACAAACCTCTCAGCTGGCAATAAATTCCAATCTTGCCGTAAAATTCTTTTTGCCGAACCTATATCAAGTTCCGCTGTTTCCTGTTGTGCCAGTTTCGAACTCGAGGCGGTTATCAGCGGAATATCGATCCTTAGAAAAGGTTGATCTTGTCCTTCGCTCAAGCGTAACGCCAACCGGCGCATAACCAGAGGCTGTCTCTGCCCCTTTATAACCCTTCTGAACCCCGACCGAGGCAATTCGACGTTAAAGAAATATTGAGGCCATAAGCGTACGAGCTCGTCTTCTACCATTTCCACAGGATTAATCGGAACGATGCTTTCGGGAACCGCCAAAACCATGTCCAGGTCATTGATTAACCGTGTATCAATTTTTCCGTCGGCTTCGAGAGAAGCAGCAGAACCGTCGATAAAAATAACCGCCCCCGGCAAAACAGCCTGTACCGCTTGATCAACCGCAGCAAGCAAATTTTCCAAGTTAAGAATTCCGTCTTCGCTAATAACTTCTCCGGGTCGCGCTTCGGAACGAACCCGATCTGCTTCACTTCCAATTAACCCAGTAAACCATGCTGTGTTTTTTAGTTTTATAGAAAAAGCTGTAAAAATAGAAATGGTTGCGATAAATTCAATAATAATGGGTATTTTAGAAATAAGAGGATCACCAAGACCTATACCTAATAAAATAAACGAGTTTGTCAAGGAATGCATAGCCATCGGAGCAAGAAGATTTCCTGTCCGATGATAGAGATAAGCATAAGTGACCCCTGCGGAAAAAAGCTGTAAAAAAATATAGGCTGTAACAGCAATTCCACCCGCTCCAAATAAAACACCATGAATAACAGCAAAGAGAAAAGCACTCGCACTTGCTGAAGCTAAAAATCCCATTCCTGAATCCATCATTTTCTTAAAAATTAACTTCCTAAACATTATTTCTTCAATGATGGGCGCCAGAATAATCGAAGAAAGAATACTTGCTGTTGCTGCACTCAGCCCTAAAGCCCCCAACAAGGAAAGAGACACGGGAATCACAACGATAAGCATGAAAACTATGACGAGAGCTGGAGCAAAAACACGAATCTGCTCTCGGACAAATTGAAATTCTGTGTTTATTCTGTTTTTAAGAATCGACCCAATGTTACTCCATGAAACAGCACCTTCCGCGGGCATTTCAGAGCGGCCCCCGAGCACCTCTTCGACAGACTCAGAACTTTGAGTCCCAGCGGAAGAGGTTAACTCTGTCCGAGCTTCGGAGCGGAAAGAAGCTGCCAGCGCCTTAAGTTCTTCTATTCCGCTAAAAATTTCTCGCGCTTCCCGAATCAACTCATTGTCTTCTCCATCCGGAATACTCCAATTTTCTTTAAATTCACTCCATGTTTGATTTTGAGAAGCAACGGACAGCTCGAAAAAGAGCCGTTCTTTTAACTTTCCACGAAAAAAATCCAGATCCGCAAGGATTTTCCGATTCTCAGGAGTGGCAAGTAATTTGAAGATGGCTCGTACTTGCACAGCTTCTTGATCTCCAACCGGGTCAGCTGCATCCAGGCCCGCTTTCATTAGCGCCACTGTTTGCTCTTGTGGAGTTAAGCCATACCTGAAAATTGCCCGAAGGCCTCGCAAAGCCCGATTAAGGCTAACAGAGCCTGTCCCGCCCCATATAAGTCTTAAATTCGAAAGATCATCCAACGCATTTGAAATTATTTTGAAATCAGAGCTTGAGCCAACATCATCATCCAATTTAATTTGAAGATATTTTTGTCCGCCATTTTCTTTAACTTGAACATTTAAAAAAAGTTGATTGATTGTATAATTTTGCTGTGTCAATTCATCAAGCCACTCTACCGGTGTAATTCGCGCGGCAAACGCGCTCAAAGCATCTGCCACATCATGCTCGCCCGGATTTTGTCGAACAACCAAGTCAAGATCGGACGCAATATCTTTAAGAGGACTTTCTTTTAAAGCCCCGCGCGCTGCTAGCAAAAAATAAATAGCAGCGCTTCCAAAAATAGTAATCGAAGTTCCGCTTTGTAGTTTTAATAAGCTTTCTTCAAGTTCTTGATCTAACCAAATTTTGATGCTTTCATTTCCAGAAGAATGTGCGATTTCATATTCTTGAACCCATGCAGGCGCTCGAAATTCGGAGCGAGATTTCAACAGCATATTTACGCTAATCGGATAAATCTCTCCTTTACTGATGGCATATTGAATCAGTTTGCTTCGTAAAGTTTTTTGAAAAACAACCATTTCACGCAACTCGGACACAAATTGTTTAAGCACTCTATTTTCAAAAATAGTCACGCCAACAGCACCTTCATTGATCTCGCTTGAATTCACCCTGACAATCAACCTGGCCACACTCTCTAAAAATTGTGTCTGCTCTGCGGCAACCTGTTCAGCGGCAGCAGCAGCTATGCTGACATTTGCCGTAGTGCCGGAGGCCTGATACTGAAGGTGCTTTCTCGGGAGTTTTACCCAAGTCATATTCTGAGGTGTTTTAAACTCAGTGAAGCCTGCTTGTTTTCCTATAAAAATATTCTTTATAAAAATTTGAAAGCTCTTCCAAAGCATGACAAATATATTAAGATTAACCCACTCTCTCCATTGGCCCGCTATAGAGTCTGATAGAGTTGTTACGAATATTTCAGGATCCGTAAAATTTACCGCGCTTTCATTTTGAGGCTGAATCGCGGCATACATTATCTTCGCCGCCGTTTCTGCTTCTCGCTCAGTTAGGGTATCAATATCCATACCCAAATTTTGATAAATTTGGAGCAAAACAAATTCTCCCACATAATGGAAAAATCCATAATCTGCATCACGCGCCATTTCAATCATTTGATTCACAAACGACGCGCCTAAAACCAAGTTCTTTTTTCCCGCAAAAACAACAAGCTCTTCAATAAGCTTTTTTTGATTTTCAGAATTTATCCGCAAATCATTAAGCTCTTGTATAGATAGGCCCTTTTCTCTGATAAAGCTTAAAAGTAATTCGCCTATTGCCGCATTCGCTCTGAATTTTCCTGAATTAAATTTAGACTGTTTTACTTTTACTACATTTTCAAAAGCAAGCGCATAAGCCTCCATGACACCCAGGTTCATTGTTTGCTTTGGTATGTCAAACCCATAGTAAGTATGAAGAGCATGCCCAAATTCATGCGCAAGTGATTGTGAGATTAAAGAGTCGCGACTGTTTTCACGATCAATTGTCATCCTGGAGCCCCGCATATATGAGCCTCCTCCATCCATGAAACGCATATCTATTTCTTCCAAAATAGCGCGGTGCTCTTTATCAGGTATTAAAACTAAGCTCATAAGATATCGAAAAAGATCATGCGCCTGCCGTACAGCGACTTGATAACCGGGCTCATTTTTTTGGTTTTTTATTGCGTTATTAAAAGCCGCTATTGAGCCCTCCTGTGCTTCAGAACGAAATTTAATTTCAAATTTGCGGCCGTTATATAAAATTTCAAATTTTTGTCCGTTAAACAGCCCTTTGTTCAATTGCGCCGCAATTCGATTTCCGTCAAAATTCTTTCCCTTCAAAGCATCACGGATTGCATACTCAATTTGTTCGACAGAAAAACCGGCTTGATCTGGATTCAGCCCTGCTTGATTCAAGAGCGACCAAATTTCTACAGTTTGATTATCAACCGCCTGACGCTGCCCGCTAAAATTCGATTTTCCAAGCATGACATCTCGATAAAGGTTTGATTTCTCAACTTGCGTGAGCCGCGGAGTAATCGTCCCGTAACTGATTTCTTTTTCGCGGAAGATCTCACGGAGACCTTCGGTGTGAAATCCGCCGGTCATTAAAATCGCTCGGTCGGTGGTCTCGAGCTCTTTCGCCATTTTTTCATAAAAAACTTCATCACGCCTAATCGCAAGATCGTAGAAAGAAAAGGCATTCTCAAAAGCGGTTAAAATTTGTTGCTGATAATCGCTATGACCGGAGCCCGAAACCCCAAGAGTGCGCAGCTCTTTAGTCCCCTCCGGTGTCTGGCCTTGGACCTCTTGGCTAAGCGATTTCACCCTTTGAAAAAGATCGGCGGGAGCCAATGCCTCTTTTCGTGAAATCACTTTTTGCCATTCCTCACGCGAAAGCTCAAGGTTGAGAAGTTTACGCACAAGTTCCGCATCTTGAAAAAGATTGATTAAATCTTTTTCGCGACCAGAGGCAGGAGCCCTGAGCCCCGAAGATCCTTCCTCTGCACTCCGGTCTCCGGCATCCGGGCTTGTTTCAAGCAATCTATCAAAAAGCTTTCTTATCTCCCCAAATAACGCGGTCGGTTCAATCTCATATTTCAAAATCAAATAGCCTGTGTAGAGTGCGAAGTTCGGATAATTCGAAAACTTCAGCCCCTTCGGTCCCGCTTCTTCCACCAACTTCTCAACAAAAAATCGCGGCAAACTTTCCATCTTTCCCGAGCTCGCGCGGATGCGGTTCATGTTGATGCTCTTTTCATCAAACCTTTCCAAACCTTCGATCAGCTCTGATGAAACGCCATTCGCCTTGAGCCAGTCCAACATTTGTTTCTTTTCAACTTCGGCAGCTTCATGAGCCCGGAGCCCAGAACCCCGAACCCCGAGAGTGCTCAGCTCTTTAGTCCCCTCCGGTCTCTGGCCTCCTGTCTTCGACCTAGATTGTTGGTTCAATTTTTTTTCCATGTTCTGCAGAACCAACAATCTCGTCAGTTGCGGCCATTCGATCTGAGAATACAATCCCCGCAAATCAAGCTCTGCGCTTTCCTTCGCAAGCCTGGCTAAGCCCTCCACAAATGGAATAAATTCACGATGCCCTTTCTCAAATTTTTTCCACTCCGCAATAACTTTACGGGTTTCAGGCGGCAGAGTTTTGCTCGCTAATTTGTCTAATTCACTTTCAAGTCCGCTGACAAACTTCGCCGTCTCGGCTTCCCGGCTGTATACCGCTTTCAACGCTTCGTAGTTCTGACGATAAAGATCCGCGTTTTCAATACCCACTCCCCTCGCTCCGCCTTTCTCATCGCTTAGCAAAAACCAATCCGCGCCTGTGATTTGTCCGCGTTTCGCAAGCTCATCCCAAAGCTTCTTGTTTGTCTCTGCGTCAGAAAACAATTTTAAATAATCGGGGTTTAATTCTTCGGAAGCGCCTTCTACAAAAATCGTCTTAAACCCATAGTTTTGATTGAGATAACTCATTAAATCGCGGATCTTGCTTTGTGCTTCGTAATTGGTGTGCGCGTTTTGAATCTGTAGAATCATTTTCGGGTTGGGCCGCGCGGGTGCTTCCCAAAACTCCTCCACACTTGCAAGTTCAGCGGGGATATCGATTTGAATCAGTTTGGGTATTTCCGTTTTGGCTGAAAATTCAATACCCATTCCGGCAACATCCGCGAAGCAGGTGTTCACCGTAAACAAACTCAAAACCAAAACTGAAATTAGCTTTTTAAACCAAACGTTCATTATCTTTTTTGTGCCAACACACTATATATGCGGTTAACTAAGTTTCTCTTTCTTAAAAAAATATAACCAATGGAATTATTAAAATAAATTAAAAATGCTAAAATGATAGTTTTTGATAGTTAATGCTATATATAAATCACGCTTTTGACCAAATCCAATCCCTCCCTTGAGCTTACCTACTCTTGACCCCCAATTTACATGTTTTGCCAAGACAGAGGCCGATACATGAGGCGAGAATGCCGCACTTAAAAAAAGGAGGATTCCTATGGGTTTAAATTGGCTGCTCGGGTTAGCCGCGTGGTTTGTCGATATGGAAATGAAGAGAACGGAAAATGGTTCAAGTCTGATGGATCAAATCTTTGAACTGACTGAAATCTAAAACAAAGAGGTCTTTATGATCGACTTCAAGTGGCTGAATGATTTGATTTTGCTCGGCGGGGCAACCCAGCTTTCTCTGCCGGCCAAAACATTATGCTGTATGGATCCTGAAACGGAAGAAGACGGCGAAGAGGAAACGATTATTTAATTAACGTTTCTTGAAATGGCGGACCGGCTTTTTCTTGGGAGGCGGCGTCCATTTTCGGCGTAACGTATTTTTAGGCTCTTGTGTATAAGGAATGAAAGTTCGCAGTTTATTTACGCATGCCTGAAGCTCCTCTGACAACGGAGCTTCTATTTTAAGAGGCGCTCCCGTTACCGGATGCTCAAAGGCAAGACTGGAAGCATGCAAAAAAAGTCTTCGCAGTCCCATCAATTTCTGCAAAGTTCGATTCCACTTAAAATCACCGTACAAACGATCCCCCGCCACGGGATGTCCGTGGCTCGCGCATTGAATACGGATTTGATGAAACTTTCCGGTCACAAGCTTCACTGCCAGCAAGGTCATGCGTGAGCTTTCATAATACTCCTGAACGTTGTAGCTCATAATGGCATTCGGGGACTGGTTTTTTTTGATTCCTGCGCGGCGCATGCGATTCATACGGCGTGTCTCAACATGATCAAGCCATTTTCCGGTCGGAGGCGAAACACGTCCGCCGCCCACAAGCACCTGGTAGATTTTCTGCAAAGCATGCTTTTCAAAAATCAAACGCAGTTTGGTCGCCACAGCCGCGGATTTCGCCGCGAGCAAAACACCGGAAGCTTCCTGATCAAGGCGATGCAGCAGCCAAATCGTTCCTTTGGGCGTCTCAAAAGTACGCTGCTCGAAATCATAATGTCCGAGAAAAGCGGCACGGCCTTCTTGCCCTTCAAGCCGTTTCTTTTCATTAACCGGATTGGGGTGCGAAAGAATGCCGGATGGCTTATTGATCAGCAAAAGATGCGCGTCTTCGAAGATAATCGGAAACTCGGTATAGACGGGTTGATTCATGGAAGCATTGTACTCTAAGCCAACAGTCGTTCAAAACGGTTTGGATGCAATGAACAAACGAGTGGCTGAGGAGGCGTAGTGAAACCTACGCCGCACGAATGCCACGAAGTTTGTGAAGCCGCAGACAAGCCGTTTTCAACGACCTGTTTACTTCTTCTCGTTACGCTTGCGTTCGTTTTCGTCCAAGTAACGTTTACGCAGACGAATGTTTTTCGGCGTAATTTCCACCAACTCATCGTCGGCAATAAATTCGAGCGCGAAATCCAAAGTCATTTCGCGGGGCGGAACCAACTGAATCGCTTCATCGGCACCGGAAGAACGCATGTTGGTTAATTTCTTTTCGCGGTTGGCATTTACGACAAGGTCATTGCCTTTATTGTTTACGCCCACGATCATGCCGGTATACATATCCTCACCGACATGGATAAAAATTTCGCCGCGTTCCTGCAAGCCCCAAAGACCGTAAGCAACGGCTTTGGCGTTGTTCTGGGAAATCAGAACCGCAACCTGACGATTTTCGATTTCGCCGCGGAAAGGTTCATAGTCGTGAAAGATCTGGTTGAGTACCGCGGTACCGCGGGTCAACTGCAGCAATTCGCTGCGCAGACCGATCAAAGCGCGCGAAGGAATCAAATATTCGAGACGCACGGTTCCG
Source organism: Candidatus Multiplicimicrobium inquinatum (assembly GCA_002344825.1). Taxonomy (GTDB): domain Bacteria; phylum Omnitrophota; class Omnitrophia; order Omnitrophales; family Aquincolibacteriaceae; genus Multiplicimicrobium; species Multiplicimicrobium inquinatum. The sequence goes on from DDUN01000034.1 coordinate 29,097, forward strand.
ACCGCGCTGTTAATCATGGCTTTCAAGTCGGCTTTACGGCCGCCGAGACGCTCAATGACGGTGCCCTGAAATTCAGGATCAACTTCAATTACCAACTCTTCGATCGGCTCCATTTTTACGCCATCCACATCTTTAAAAATAACCTGCGGGCGCGAAACTTCAAGCTCATAACCTTCACGGCGCATCATTTCAATCAAGATGGCCAAATGCAATTCACCGCGTCCGGAAACTTTGAAGCGATCTTCATTCGGAACCGGCTCCACTTTGATACCGACGTTCACTTTCGCTTCATGCTCAAGGCGTTCACGAATGTGGCGTGAAGTTAAAAACTTACCGCCGTCTTTACCGGCCAAGGGGCTGGTGTTGTGCGAGAAAAACATCGAGATCGTCGGCTCATCGATATGAATCGCGGGCAAAGCTTCAGGCTTATCCGGGGAAGTCAATGTATCCGCAACGCGCACATCTCCAGCGCCCGCGATATGAACGATATCACCCGCCAAAGCTTCCTGAACTTCAACCTTAGGGAGACCTTTGTGCTTCAAAATTTTTGTAACTTTGCCGCGCTCAACCGTGCCATCCGCGCGCTTCACAAGCATAATCGGATCGCCCACTTTAATTTTACCCGTGGCTACGCGGCCGATCGCAACGTGTCCGACATAAGGGTCATAAGCAAGCATCGTCACGAGCATTTGAAACGGGGCTTCAACATCCGCAACCGGCGGAAGAACACGGTGCATAATCGTTTCAAGCAAAGGCGTAATATCTTTCGACTCATCTTCCAAATTCATTTTCGCCCAGCCTTCTTTGCCTGAAGCGTAAACGATCGGAAAATCAAGCTGTTCGGGAGTCGCGTTCAATTCGCAGAAAAGGTCAAACGCCATATTTTCAACTTCTTTGGGACGCGCGTTCGGACGATCCACTTTATTCACCACAAGAATCGGTTTCAAGTGAAGCTCAAGTGATTTACGCAACACAAATTTGGTTTGTGGCATCGGACCATCAAGTGCGTCGACGAGCAAAAGCACGCCGTCAACCATACGCAAAATACGTTCAACTTCGGAACCGAAGTCGGCGTGACCGGGAGTATCCACAATGTTAAAAGTAATTCCCTTGTACACCAAGGACGCGTTTTTAGAAAAAATGGTAATACCGCGCTCACGCTCGAGCGGGTTAAAGTCCATCACGGTATCTTCGCCTTCTTTGAAAGCATAAGCATTACCCGCTTTAAGCAAAGCATCCACCAGAGTCGTTTTACCGTGGTCAACGTGAGCCACAATTGCGAAATTACGTACGTCTTGTCTTCTTTTTTGAATCGTCATCTGTTCCTTTTAGCTCTGAGCCTTCCGGCTCAACCGCGAGCATAGAAGTCCTTTTATTCTTCTGATTATAAAAATACTAATCCAATTCCGTCTGCTTGAAAGGGCGACTTGAAGAGGAGTTCGAAGCCGCGGATTATATCAGACAACCGCCCATAGGCAAACGACAATACACGCTTAATGATATTTTTTTAATAAAACAAAAATGTTAGTTTTTGCGTCTTGGAACCAACCTCACCACTGCTACGCTTTAATTAGGAAGCATTCGCTCTTTCGTTCGAGGGGGCGGAAACCCGTGCTTTGAGGGTTTCAAACTGAAAGGATGAGGCCATGAAAACGAATCTCGATACGACACATCGTCTGATTCGGCTGGTCTTGGGGGTAGCTCTGGTAGTTGCCGAGTATCAATTGAAAGTCCATATCGGACTTTTCTATTTCGGCATTTTACTGGCATTAACGGGGATTTTTGGTTTTTGCCCGCTTAAAGCGCTCTTTAAGAAGAGCTAAGCATCAGACTCAAAATGGGGGCAGAGCATTCGCGCTCTGCCCCTATTTTCATTTTACCCGGTAACAACGAGGCGGATCTCGGCAGGTAACTTTCGCGCCAACGCGCGAAAAACTTCCCCGCGAATCATATTCACCAAAGCACTTTTCTTCGTCGTTCCGATCACCACGGTCTTAACACTTAATGCTTTTGCGGCATCCGCAATCAACCGTCCGGGATCCGCGCCAATTTGCCAAACCGGTATCGCAGTGATGCCATTCTTTTCTAATTCCGCTTGCGCTGTTGAGAAAACGTGAATCGATTCGGGAGAAGGCTCCACTTCATCCAGCAGCACCGAGCTTGCCGGAGCATCATCCACGTAACTTAAATAGACCGTGTTTTCCCCTTTGGCAGTAGCGCGCATCACGGCTTCTTCAATTAAGTTCATATTCATATATTTAAGAGCCACCATCGTCGAAGCTGGATAAAGAGAGGCGAGCTCGCCGGCCTCTTCGACTGTCAAAACATTCAGCATGCCTTCGGCTTCTTCCACTGGAGTCTTCACAGGAACACGTTTCGAAAGCGCACTAATCAAAAATCCGCCGCCCACAATCGCGACAGCAAACAAAAGCGCCTTAGGCTTTTGCATACAAATCGTTAACTCCACCAAAAGCATAATCAGCGCGGAGCCGCGCAGCAAAATCTTTTCCCACGGCTTCATGCTTAACCGGGAATTAGTCGCGCAAAAAGCTAAATTAAGCCCAATCGCACCCACAACGCCCACGGCATAAAGTTCAGCCAAACCCAAAACATTCGGCTCAACGACAAGCACAATCACGGGAATTAGAGTTCCAATCGCAAGCGGAAGCCAGGGCATCCCAAAACGATTCAGCTGCGTAAAAACAGACGGCAATTCACGGTCTTTCGCGAGCGAAAATTGAATATTTACAAGCGCGCCAATCGCGGTGTTTGCGGCCGAAAGCAAAAGCAAACCAAAAGTGACCGCGATCACCTGCCCATACAAGGGACCCGCGTAATGTTCCGCGATCGTGCGCATCATTGCCTCGGCATGGTTTCCAATTTCGAGACCGGGAATCGCATTCATCGCAATTCCCAACAAAAAAGTCAAAATGGAAACTTCAAGAAGAACGGGAAAAATAGCTTTCTTGGCTGTTTTTTCAACGGGGTTTTGCATAATGCCGGTCATATTCGCCACTGCTTCAACCCCGGAGAGAGCCAAAACAATGCCAACAAAAGAACTCCAGTTCTCAAGCAAACTTCCCTTCGGCATGGTCAATTCGACCTGAGGTAATCCGGGAACAGTGTAGAAAAATAAAACAAAAGCAGACAAGGAAGCGGCGATCGCAATCAAGGCGGCAAAACTACCGACTTTCCCGGGACCAATCCAATTAATCAATCCAATAATCACGATTGAAATAACAGCCCATAATTCCGGATCGGGAACGCGTAAATAGTGGAAAGCTTCAATTGCGCTGATAGCCGCCGTAACGGTATACCCCGCTACAAGCAAAAATGCGCCGACCATGGCAAGAACTCTTGACCGGCTTTTTGCGGCGGAGTAAACCCCGCCTCCATCAGGAAAGAGCCGGCAAATAATCACATAACAAACGCCCACTGCGGCTGTCAACAAAGACATTAGTCCAAGAAAAAACCAAGAGGCGTGGCCGGATAAAGCGAATGCGATACCGAGCACATACGCTTTGCTCGTACCCCAATCGCCGTAAAGAAGAGCTCCCGCCTGATACCATTTAAGGTCGCGCGGGCGGTTAACCCTTTTCAGCATCAATGCCATGAGAAATCAGCTCCGGAAATTCCGGATTGAACCGAGTCTTTCAATGAAATCAGCCGTTGGCCGGCTTATCTCCCTCGGTGTGGGAAGCGGCGTTGTCGGGACCATGTCCGGAACAAGCCAGCGCAGAAACCTGAGTCAAAATCAAACAAGCAGCAAGAACCAATGCAATTTTAAATGAGTTCATATCCCCTCCTGAAAGGTAATGATCAATATAGCAGAAAGAGGCGGCAAATCAATAAGCGGCTCAAAATGACGGCTCTATTGTTAATAAAAATTTAATTTTTCCTGCTTTTTCTATTGGAAGAATTCCGTGCGCGAACCTTACGGAGACTTTTCCGAATGACACGAGCTTTTTTTAATGCCGGTAAAGGAGCGGAACCGCCATCACCTCTTGAGAATAATCCGGCCCGGTGCCGGGCGTCCGTTTCAGAAAAAACAAACGCACCGCTGTAAGCTTCGGAGCAAGAGTAAAACCCGGTCCTTATGATTTGCGAATCCGAGAATTTCTCGCGTTTCAAAAAAAACTCCTTAGCTATCCAAAAAAAGGCGTCTCCATCCGCCCGCCATCCCCCGGGGGAAGGGGGTTGAGGGACAGCGAAACGGATGAAGCGCTTAAAATCATTATGCTGAAGTTTGAGTTACCTTCACAACGTCATAGAGCTGACTAATCCATGCTGAAATCTGAATCCAACGCATTCCGGGCAAGTTTAACCGCTGCGGCTGACCTAAAACTAAAACGTGTCCCGCTGCCATCGGCGCGGAAAGCAAAAGCATTTCATCATCGGCCTCAGAGGGTTTTTCTGGTGATTCAACCTGAATCACATTTGTCGGATCAAACTCTGCCCCCAAATAATTTCGCATCCAGCTTTCAGAAGATGCCTCCGAAAACTCAAAACTAAAAATGCCACGGCGTATTTCAGCGGCCAGCTCACGCGAATAAAGCGCTCTGTCGATTACGTTTTCCGCGGGCGCCCGCATAACAATCCGAACTCCAGCAGGCATCTTCGCCATAAACCGGCGAATCCATTTCGGATCATAAGGACGTTCAAAAATCACAACGCCGCTGTCTGAAATCTGATTGCCCAAAATGCGCGACGAAGCTTCCTGTAAAGTTCGCTTCGGCAATGCCATTAGCTCACGCATTTCAGAACGCATCTGATCAGCCTTGATACCGGAACGCATTGCGTCTTGCGCCTGCAAACCAGATAACAAGCCCGCCCCTTTCACTTCTGATCTCTCCGCAAGAGAAACTTGTCTAACTTCACTGCGGCTAAATAACTGATAAGCCACAGCCTTCACAAACTCCTTCGGCTGCGAACGATATCGGTCAAAAAAATCCGCCATCTCATCCGGCTTTATTTTTTCTCCGTACGCGTTCTCATCCGAATGTAAAGCAGCTGACAAAGAAACAAGCTTTTGCCGATAGGGCTCTGCGATTTCAGGCTCCATTCCGTTTAACCCGCGTGAGTCTAGTTCTCGCCGAATAAATTCGGCCGTCGCATATTGAATCTCCGGTTTAGCCGAAATCCGGCCGCCTTCAAAGCGCACCTCTTTTTCTACTTCCGCAAATTGGCGTTCTTTTTCTTGAATAAATTCTCGCTGAGCTTTTTCTAAGGCAGCCTGAGCCTCTTGAATCGCACGATCCATGGCATCAAGACGCGGATTTTTCTTCATGCGCGGCGCGGATTGAGCGGGCGGACCTTTCCGATTGGGATCAGGAAAGTGCATATAGTCCGGCGGCTCAATGCGTTTAGGCTCTAGCCCTTCGATCCGAATCGGCCGCAAGATACTGTCCATGACCTGTAAATGCGGCAAAAGATGGTCCGCAGACCGTGGTGACGCGGTCGTGTGCGTTCCCGCGCCGGAACGTGTATTGTTCGGGTTAAACTTAACGATATAGCTCCAGGGGCGATACCAAACCGGGCGCGCGGTATAAGCGGCAATACTGTGAATCAAAACATACCCGGAAAGAACCAAACGAAAATCATCCAACGCCAACCCAAACAACTGCTGAGCCAATCTTCTCTTGGAAATATCTCCTTTAGTGGCTGTGCTAATCGTAATATGCTGCTGTGAAGCTTTTTCACTTTTGGATCCTTCGTCACCGATTAAAACATTGTGCGCCCCCACCAACGACAGACCGAATAAATAAGAGTAAGGAAACAAAACCTGCGAAAGAATCGTAATCAATTGCTTGAAAACCATTTGAAGCGCATCGAGGTCATCCGCCAAGGCCGGCACACCGCTTTTATTAAGAAAGCCAAGATTAATCCAAGCTCGGTTTCCGCCAATTTGATCATCTAACATTCTATCCGCGCTGGTTGCCTCCGCATGAGCTCCATTAATCCCATAAGATTGAGAAAAGCTTTTACGGAACACTGTTTCTAAAATCTTGCCCACTTCTTCCTGAACTCCGACAAAAGAAAAAAACTTCATTCCGCCGCGATCAAAAAAACTTCTAGTATTCCCATCCCGCAAGCTTACAAGCCACCGATAACCCAAAGTAAAAATGGGAAAAGCAAAAAACATATAAAAAAGAGCGTCGCCCAATCCCGGAAGGAAAAATATCTGGGCAGCAAAAAAAGTCAGGGAAAAAGTCCAGACGGCCGCTTTTTGATAGTCGCGTGTCTTGCCTGAAAACGCATGACGCTGGGTTGATTGATAAACGGCGATACTCCATGCCGTAATTGCAATCACGGTAAAAATAGCCAAAAATAAAGTAACCGGAGAAAGCGCTAAAACGGCAGACACATAGCCTCCCAAACCATGCAATACCGCAAATAGACTGGGCACTTTCCCAGCCACGGTTAAGCCGATATAAACCCATGCCGCCGCCAAAGAAACAGTGCTCTCTGAGATGCGGCGCCCAAATGATTTTCCGGCTTTGACTAAGTTCGTATGCGTATTTTCGTCATCGCTTTTTTGACCCAACACCGCGGGAGCTGTTTGATCAATAAAATGATCCCATTCTTTTTCAAGAAAATTAATATCGTCATCCGTAAACTCACTTCCAAAAATCGGCCGCCCGGCGATTTGGGAAGGCAAGCTCCGCACAGCTGATGAAACGAGCTCCATAAAAGTTGCGCGGGTAGAGGCGTAGGCCCCCATTCCCAGTTCCGTCGGACTCCACTCGGTCCGTATAATTAAAGTTCGCTCAAGTCCCACAGCGCGGCTCATTTGACTGTGCTCATCCGCCGTCGCGACAAAAAGCTCTTCGATCACACGCGCAAGCATGAGAGCCCCTGTCGAAGAGTTAAAATGCTGCCCGGATCCGGAAGAAGCAATCGCAACCACAAAAGGATTGGTCAGGCTCAGCTGCTCTTTAAAGCCTTCCACATCCATCTCTCCCGGAGGCAAAAGTTTTGAAGCATCCTCTTTATCTCTTAAATGCGCATTCGCTTCGCGGTCAATCTCGTTGGAATCGTAAACACGTGTCTGAAAATGCGGGTAAACTTTTTTTAGAATTTTTTCAATCATTTTCAAAATTTGCTCATTTTTTTCTTTTCCGAAAAAAACCGCGTCATAACTGTGATGAGGCTCTTCGTCTGCTTGCGGCAGGAACGACTGAATCAACTGAAAATCCAGCCGATTCTCCTTCAAAGCGTTCAGCAGCGGCTCTTGGCTTTTCAATAAATTAGCGGCCGCTAAATCTCGATAGTCAGATAAGTCGTATTCCGACAATAATTTAATTGAAAATTCTGTCACAGCATTTCTTATGGTTTCCTGGGAAATAGATTCTTGATTATGAGATGAATTCAAATGCCTTCCCGCGATTTCCAAAGCAAAAGGCTTGAGCACGCTTTTCACTACATCAGGATTCACGATTAAATTACTGATATCACGGCGGAACGCGGCCACCAAAATTTGTCTCGCCGACTTTTTTTGCTCTTCCGTCGCATTTACCAAGCCCAAATCCGCTAAAAATGATTCCATTTTGACTTCCGCCCATTTCATAAAAACATCGTCTCCCAGCCCGCTTTCAATACCGACGCGGCTCTGCCGCATAATCAACCGTCCGATTGGCCCGGCAAGAATCACTTTGATAATTTCCAGCATCACAAAGAAATTATGTTTCTCTGCCGTGTAAGGAGGCATTTTGGGACGCCTCAAATCGCGCGGGTCTTTAAATTCATCGCGGATAACTTTCAAATAAGCCGGAATGGAATTTAATTCAAGCTGCGCGGGGTCTTTGTTTTGAGAAACTTCAATCGGCTTAGCGGGACGGAGCCGGGCATAGATTTCATCCTGGGTTAAAAATCGCCCGGATGCGCCGTTTTCATCTTTCAGCGTCAGCGAATAAACTTTGATACCGATAGTCTCCCCGTCATGCGTCACCTCAGCAACTTCACCCAGCCCGTTTAAATCCAAAAGAAACTCATACCCATCCACGCGCCCGGCATTGGCCTCAGAGTTAGACCCTACCTGAACCATGCCGTTTTTTTTACCAAAACCCAAAGTAATGTTTTGTCCCAGCGAAAAAGAAATTTTTGTGCGCGGCTGAAGCGAAGAATACGCGTTAACACCGGCCGAACCGCGCACATTTTTGGAAATATAAATCCAAGAATTTAAAAGGTTATGTCGCAGAAAAGCATAAACGGCCGTTTCAATGAATTGCGCGCTTTCCTTTTCACCCATTTGTTTGAAAAGAGCCTGAGCAGAGCCGGAAGCTTGATTCATTTGAGTTAAAATTTTTTCCTGCAAACCGCCCAAGTCCTCGTCCGAAATGTCGGCCAAATCCGTAAGACCGCGAATTTTGTCCATTCCGCCTGCTTGAGCAAAAGCTTGTTCAAGAAATGCGGCTAAAACTTTCACTTCGCCCGGTTTTAATGCGTGGTTGGGAGCTTGTGCTTCTTCAGCATCGTTTTTGGGAATAAAACCGCCGAAGTAATATTCAAGATCGGGCGCCACCGAGGCGTAATGGGCAAACTGTACCGTGTCTTCCCAGCGGCCCTGAACATAAACTAAATCCTGAACCCCTGATAATTTGGGAGAGTCTCCCGTTGTCGGATTGTAAATACCTTTTATTCTTTTGAGCACCCAGGCAATTTGCTGATTCGAATAAGCTTTTCCATCCAACTCTATTTCGAGCGCTTCTTTCTGTCTGCGGGAAAAGAAGGCGCGAATCCGCTCAGAAAAAGTTTTTACCAAGTCATTAAAATCGCCGTTATGCCCCAAAACGACATAAACTTTTTTAACAATATATTCAAACCCTTTCGCGGTGCCGGTTAAAACTTTAGACTCACGCTGTCCCACCCAGCCATGCGGATGCGCACCGTTTTCAATCGCGGTAATTGAAAAATCGCCTTTTTTGGCACCTGCGGTCGGAAAACGCAAATGGTCGCCAATATGAATGTAAAAAGGAATCTTCATCGCTCTGGCTCTTTTTAAAACAAGCGGCTTAAATTGATTCTCAAAAACATCTGCGGCGGTTTGCCGGGAATCAATGTAGTATTTTTCGTGAACGATCTCCTGGTTTCCGTTTAAATCTTCCATAATGGCAAAAAATCCGATGGCGATTTTTCCGCGTTTTTCAGTAACGATGATACTTTCTTTCAAACGGGCGAGATATTTATCTAAGTCCGCCGGCTTTTTCACAAATCCCATGATGGAGGTATTACCGCAAGCCGCAAGCCAGTCCTCGCTCGGCGGATTAAAAATATCGGAAATAGAAGCGGCAATCTTGGCGAGAATGCCGCCCGAGACACCTGTGTAAAAAAACATAATCGGAATAAATAAAAGCAAAGTTTTTCCGAAGAAAATAACCAGTGCGGCAAAAGCCATCACGCCCAAAACAAAACCCGCGATTCTTACGGCTCCAACCCCTTTTGTTTCAGATTGATCCAATTGGACATAAGCGGAGGGCATAGGCGTAAACGGCATCAACCCTGCTAAGAGTCTGAAAATATTACGATTACCGGTCCAGTTGTGAAAATTTTTTATGGTTTTTACCTTCCCCATAAAAGCGCTGGCAATCAAATGCCCCCACTCGTTAAGCATCATCCCCGCTAAGTAACCGGCACGCAGAGAAATCAAAAGAAGCGCTCCCGCCGCGGCTGTAAGTCCGCTTGTTGATAAAGCAGCGGCTAAATCCAAACCTAAAACAACGGGCAAAGTCATACCTAAAAACGGAAGGCTCAAAAAGGAAACGACTGCGACAGTAAGCACAATTTCAAAAACCGGAAACGTCCAACTGCTTGTCTTACCCGAAAAAACAGGCTCTGTATCAAGCTCGGCGGTATTCAACCCATCATCCGTAACCTTCTCATCCAACTCAACGGGAATGGTATCGGGAACTCCCTGCCGTATATGTTTCATGCGCGCTACTACGGCCTCCCAATACTCAAGAGCACCCGCGCCAAAACCCTCCGGATTAAGGTTTTGAATTTTTGACAGCCTCTTGCTGATTTCTTCCAATTTTTCAAATCCTTCGTCACCCCCCCATGTTTTAATAACCGCGAGATCCGGCAAGCCTTCAAACCACCGACCTGCCTCTAAAGAACCGCCTCTTTCTGCTTCGGTTAAGATCGTTTTATGAGGCAAAACAGGTGCCTCCTCTACAATTTCAGGCAAAAGAATTTTTACACTTTCAGATTGTGCCAGCGGGGCTTCTTTACTTAAGGATTTTTTTTCACCTGCCTGAATTAAGGCTTCAGCCCACAAAAGAGCTCCATTTTGAAACCCCTCTTTAAAATCTGTCCCTGTTTTTTCGCCCAAAATGATTTTTATGCGCCCATAACGCAATAAAAAATCAGGAATTTCTGCCTGAAGCAGCTGCGCTTCTATTTCCCCCAAATTAAGCCGGCGGATCATTTCAGCGGACATCTCTTTCTCAGCGAAAGAAAGTGCCTGGCGCCAATTTTCTATTTCATCGGGAGAACTCGGAAGATCTATTTGCCGTCCGGTTTTGCCCCCCTCTTGAATCAGTCGATTGTGCTCTCCCAGCAAATCAAAAACAGAGAAACTATTTTTTTTATCGTTAACACCCGCTGCGCTCAAAGCGGCCAACGAAAAAATTAAATTCTGCCACAAATCTCTTTTTTCAACTAAAACCTGAGAATCTAAAAAACGCGGCACAAAATTATCTTCAACTATCCGATTTGTGAACCGCTTGGCAACGCGTTCCGCAACCGCCGCGGCATGCACTCCCTGACTGTGAATGAGGCTCATCCCGCTCAAATATTCTTCCCAGTAAATAAGCATCATAGCCCGCACCGCCGCGGAGCGATCTTTCCAGTTAGTCGAAAAGCGGATAATTTCAACCCTGCCGTTTTCATACTTGAAATCAAGCGCCATTCCCGCGGAAGAAATTTTTTGAATTTCATCCGTATTTTTCAAACGCAAAGATTCGGCAAAAACCTCAAGACGAAGAGCAAGGGCCCGCTTAAATTTTTCGATCTCTTCCAATGCTTTAAAATCACCTGCCCAAGTTATGCGCGCCAAATCGTCATCGCCCCTTAATTCGGAGCGGGCGGGTAAACTTCTTTTCCAATTTGGCAAAGCCGCTTCAGGAGAGCTCCCGCCTCTTCGAATCCAAACTTCACGGCCGTCAAACCGCATCATTGACGCGCCTTTTCCTGCCCGCGTTTTAGCGTGAGGCCCCGCTGAGGTTAAAAGCGGTGTTTGCCCCTCTGTTCCCAAAAACCAGAAAACAGTATCTTGTCCATCGGGTGAAATCCAAACCCGCGACCGATCTGAAAACGAATCAAGTTCTCTTAGCGCGGCAATCGCTGTATCGGACAAAACAAACGCGGATGATGTTAAAATTTGCTCAGTTTCCACCGGACGGCCGGAAAGCGCCGCCGCGGTGCCGGAAAGCAGCGCATAAAGCGTTTCCGGAAAATTTTTCTCCATTCGCCGGGGAGTCTGCAGCTGCAATTGCGAATGCGATTTGAATTGCGCGTCTTCTAAGTTTTCAGGTCTAACCCATTCCAGCTTAGAAAGCTGAGAGCTCATTCGTTTTTCGTAAATGGTCTGATACTTTGAAAAATCAGTGGTTTTAATTTTGGGGCGCACCACTTCATAACTGATTCCTTGCTCACGCAAAACACGCAAAAGACCGGCCGTATGAAATCCACCGATTACAAGTGCGCCCACCTTCTGATTCTCTTTCTTCAGTTCGCTTATGAAGTTTTGAGCCAACGCTTCATCACGGCGCATCGCGATATGATAAAAACTCATCGCGGCAGTCATAGTTTCCGACAAAACTTTTTTCTCATCCGAGCTAAATACAGTTTGATTCGCTTTCCCCAATGCTTCCGCTTTAAACTCATCGCGACGCGAAAGAAACTCCTCATAATCTGAGGCCGTTAAACTGAGCATCACCAAAGAACGGGAAATATCAAGATTCTCAAGACGCCGGACAATTTCTTTCTGACCGCTTTCCGGGCAGGCTTTTTCGGTTAACTCTTTTTCAAGCCTTGCGACTTCATCGAAAAGCCCTGTTCCTACCCGGCGCATAAGATAGGCCGCCTTCAAAGCCGAGACAGTAACCGGGTAGTTTTTAAGCGCCGTAGGGCTTTCCTTCCAAAGTAAAACTTCTGTTTTAAGATCCGCATCAAGCGATTCTCCGCGTAAAACTTTCTCACCATATTCCGCCAGCTTGAGTCCAAGCGCCCCCTTTTTCTTTAAACCACGAATTTCACTTTCCATGATTTCCGGGTTTACTTGATCCGAAAGCTCATGCGCTTTGCGCCAAAAGTCAAACGCCGGATAACGCCCCGTCAAACGATTATCCAATCGCATACTTTGAAGATTCAAAAGATGCTTTTGCCAGTCTCCGTTTTCATGAGCCTGACGGGCGTGTTTTCTGAAACGCAAATATTCCACCGGTAAAATCTTCAGAGCTTCTTCTTCCGTTCGGCTGCGTACGGTATTCAGTATCTTCAGCGCATCATCACGTTCGTTTACAACTTTGAGAAAAGCAACACGGTCCGATTCGTAAAGCCCCATATCTTCAACTCCGCGAAGCTTAAGCGAGGGATGCTTTGTCATCTGTAAATATTCAGGCCCGCCGATCACAGCTTCTTCAAGCAAAGTTTCGGCAAGCATCGTACGGGCCGCACGGTTGGGAAACGCAGCAACCGCGGAATGCGGTAAATCACCTTTGGCTCCCTCAAGACCGACGAACTGAAGTCCTAAGCGGGAAACCCAAAAATCAATAATCTTGGCGGCAGATTTCTGAGCTTCAGGAAGCGCGTGAGCGTCCTGAACAATCAGGGCGCGGAAAGGGGCCTTACCGGAAAAAGATTCAACCCGCTCCCCCATTTGCGAAGGAACCTGAGGGGGATTAACCCAATTCATATCATTCAAAAGGAGCAAATCAGGATGGTTCGAAAAAATAGGGTCAGCTTGTTTTACGGACGCGGTTCTTGCAGAAAACCATTCCGCGGCGGGCATACTCCATACCGACTCCGCAAAAAAAACGGGCAGCAGCAATAAAGCGACAAACCTAAAAAATGTCTTCCCTTCCCCCATAAAGCCCCCCCAGGCTATAACTTCAGACGCGGTTAAATAAACTGCGCCGGATTTTTCATCACAGACTGAATATCCTGACTTGTTGCTCCGAACCGGCATGCCAACCCCAAAGCGTCTCTTGCTTGTTCGTAGCGTTCGTCCAGCAAGCACTTCCCAAACTGTTGAAGAGCCGTTGTTTTTAAAAAAGATTTGAGTCCTAAAATCCGGTGAGAATGTTTCATCTTCATTAAGCACCTCCTTAGCTACAAACTTTTTAAAACAATTTACTTCCTGTTTAATAATAAGCATAGACCATGCCAACTTTTAAAATTTCTATAAGTTGTTTTATAGTAATAATTTAAGATAAATAACAAAAATGGAATGGCACAAAAACTACAAGTATCCTTGGCTAAAATTTTCATTTTTGATGAAAAGAAGGAATGCAGGCAGGAGGTTAAAACCAAGAAATGCTAGAAAAAGATAGAAAGTGCTTTGCGGATTATGAATTCAATTTTGTGATGAGAACACGGAACAGGGCAATAAAAAAGCCCCGCATCGCTTTCGATGCAGGGCTCAAAATTTTTTAAATTATTTTAGGCGATCAGCGTCTTCCGCCCCCGCCGCTGCGGCGCGGCCCAAAAGAACGGCCCCCGCCAAACCCTCCGCCTCCACGACGTCCGCCGCCGAAGCCTCCGCGTCCTCCGCCAAATCCGCCGCGTGAGCGCGGATTCAAACGGCTTCCCGAAGGAGCACTGCGGTCCGGAAATTTACCGGATGGAACATCCGGATGTTCAACGACGGCGAGCTGCTGTTTAATCAGACGCTCGATACGAGCGACTTCCATATACTGATCCGGCATCGCAAGTGTCACGGCACGGCCATGATGTCCTGCGCGTCCCGTTCTTCCGATACGGTGAACATAATTATCCAGATCATCCGGAAGATCATAATTCACAACAAGTTCAATCGCCGTTACGTCAATACCGCGCGATGCGATATCGGTTGCGACAAGCACGCGATACTTCCCTGTTTTAAAACCATCCAAAGCTTCACGGCGTTGTCCAAGCGTACGGTCCGAATGGATTTGCGCCACGTTAATTCCGGCATGATGTAATCCGCGCGCAATTTTCACCGCGCCGATTTTTGTTCTGGAGAAAATCAAAACACTGCCCTTGGAAGTTTCAAGAAGCTTCACGAGCAAACCGTTTTTGTTTTCTTTGCTGACGATATACAGTTCCTGAGTAACAAGATCCGAAGTCGTTCCGGGCTTTGCGATTTCCACATAAGCCGGAAGGTTCAGATAAGTCGACGCAAGCTGCATGATTTTCGGCGGCATGGTTGCCGAGAAAAGCATCGTCTGGCGTTCTTTCGGAATCATCTTCAAAACCTGACGGATTTGAGGCTCGAAACCCATGTCAAACATGCGGTCCGCTTCGTCGAGAACTAAAACTTTTACATCGTCGAGACGCACTGTGCGCTGTTCCATGTGGTCAAGCAAGCGGCCCGGCGTGGCAATAATGATATTGGCACCGCGCCGTAACGACTGAACCTGCATGTGCATGGAAGCTCCACCGATCAAAAGCGCCGTACGCATATTGAACTTCGGTGTCAGTTTATGAAGAGTCTCTTCAACCTGAGCGGCAAGTTCGCGAGTCGGAACAATCACAAGTCCCTTCCCTTTTAAAGCCGCGAGGCGCTGAACCATCGGAATAGCGAAGGCCAGGGTTTTACCCGTGCCGGTTTGCGCGATACCGATCAAGTCTTTTCCTTCGATCGCAGCCGGCAATGCCTGGTGCTGAATCGGGGTCGGATGTTTGAAGTTCAGTTTATCAAGAATATCGAGAATCATCGGCGCAATACCGAGACCGTCAAAAGAATGCTGCTGGATAACCGGAACAGCAATATCCGGTGTTTTGTTTGTTGTAGTCATAGGTTCGTTGTATAGGGACGTATTTGTCCGCTATGGATTTTCCTTGTTTTCTTATAGTTAAATTAAACGCTAAGTTTCAATTTTAACGACCGATTGAAACGGAGCCTTTACCCTGATGGAATCAGGAGGAGGGTTAATGCTATCTCGACAGCAGGAATTTACGGCTCAAAAGTACAAGTCCGCTTAAAACCGGCAGCACTGCGTACGCGGTTAGTAAATCGCGGTGCCTTTGCGGGAGCCGAATCGGTTTTTCAGCGCTACAAGGCGGGCTAACGTGAGGTTTTTACCGAATATAAACAATCCGGTTTTCATCAAACCAAATATCAGCAGCAGAATGCCCAGATAAAAATTAAAACTCATTCGCCGACATTATACCAGTTAACCCCCAAAGCATGGCATTAAAAATGCCTCTTTTTTTTACCGGGTTAATGAAGCAAGCGGTATTCGCGGAATAGAATCGCGATACCAAACACAATCGGCAGCGCGGCGTAAACAAAAAGATAAATCCAAGTCCCCTTACGGCTGCCGAAGCGGGCTTTCAGAGCTTCCAAACGCGAAAGTTTTAAATTTTTTCCAAAGAGATACATGCCGATTTTCATAATTCCAAAAATGAGCAGCAAGTTTCCGAGAAACAAATTAACAGTCATTTACATCTCCCTATTTCATCAGAAAAAGAATCAGCAATTCCGCGGCAACAACGCGTAAAATCATCACTAAAGGATAAACCGCCGCGTAGGAAACAATCGGCGCGCTCGAAGCGGCCATTTGATTCGCGTAAGCTAAAGTTGAAGGGCTTGTATAACAGCCGGCCAGCAGCCCGCACATCGACAGATAATTCATTTTCATTTTTAGCCGCATAAAAAAAGCAGTCAGCATCAGCGGAACAAGGGTAATCACGGCTCCACAGCCGAGCCACAAAAGCCCCGGTCCGGAAGAAAATGTTTCGACTAACTTGTCGCCCGAACGTAATCCCACACAAGCCAAGAAAAGCGCGATCCCGATTTCGCGCAGCATCAAACTTCCGCTGGCGGGCAAATACCAAACCAACGGTCCGATTTTACCGATATGGCTTAAAAGCAGCGCTGCAATTAAAACTCCTCCGGCTAAACCGATTTTAAGCGGCGCGGGAATTCCCGGAATTTGCAGCGGCAAACTCCCCAACAAAACACCCAAAGCCAAGCAAACAAAAGCAGGTATCAAATGAGGATGATCTAAAACTTTGGGGTGATCACCAAGCATTCCGCGAAATTTTTTCAAATCGTCCTCATGTCCGACCACGCTCAAAATATCGCCAAAAGCAATCTTCACGTTTCCGGTGCCCGGAAATTCTAACTCGCCGCGCCGAGCACGGGTAATCGTAACGCCATAGTGAGGCGCATCAAGCTCACTGATTGTTTTTCCGGACAATTCCGTCTGAGTAACGACCATGCGGCGCATTTGCACCGAGCTGTCGGGGTGTTTTGCGAAATCCGTTTGCGCGCCGATCGCAAAACATAAAGCCTCCAATTGAGGCTTGGTTCCGACAGCGCGGACCATGTCTCCCGTATGAATCATCGTCTTAGGCAAGGCCACGCGAACTTTTCCCTCATGCACCACGCGGGAGATAATCACATCGCGAAAAGGCAAAATCTCACGGATGCGCATACCGTTTAAATCCGAATTTTCGATTTTTAAATCAACCGTTTCAAGCTGGGGATTTTCTTTTAAATGCACCGTTTGATAAGCTTCCGCCTCCACGGAAGGATCGACGCGGCAAAACAAACGAACCGTCACAAAAGTGATAATCACGCCCAAAATACCGAAAGGATAGGCCACGGCATAACCTAAACCGGGCATTTTAATCATTTCCTCCGTCACGCCCTCAATCCCTTTGAGAAGCTGTTGCCCTGCCGCAAGACTGGGCGTGTTGGTTACCGCCCCGGAAAAAAGTCCGCCCGCGGCGGCGGCGGGAATATCAAAGTATTTAGCCAGTCCAAATGCTAAAAGAGCTCCTGAAGAAACTAAAATAAACGCAATTAAATTCAGCTTCGCGCCTTCTTTGCGCAAAGATGAAAAAAAGGCAGGGCCGACCTCCACGCCGATGGTGTAAACAAAAAGCATCAAGCCGAATTCGCGGATAAACTCCGCAAGCTCAAGCGAAAAATTGATTTTAAAATGCCCGAGCAAAAGACCCGAAAACATCACGCCCGCAACGCCAAACCGCACGCCGCGAAAATTAATTTTTCCGAAAGCCAGCCCCAGCATAATCGTCACACTTAAAACAAGAATCGCCGTAGCGGCTTCGGAAAGATGAAGAAGCTGAATGAGGTCATTAAAGAAATCCATAGGGCATTATATCAAGACTCACCCGCAAAAAGAAATGATCCCTCACTTGCCGGGCATGGCATGAAAAATGCTCCGGAGGCTACGGTAAATAAAATCGCGGACGATTTTGAAGAGACTTAAAAATAATTCGATTTTTACTTAAAATTGACTTCAATTTTTTTTGAATTGCGCCGATGATTTTAGTGGGTAAACATCACGTCTCAACTGATGAGGTTTATGGCCCATAAAAAAGCGCCCGAATGCGGTGATTGGCTCAAACTCGTTGAGTGCTTCGCGTTAAAAAAGCACGGCGAGTACGGGGAAGAAGTCGCTCAGGGTGATTTTTTTAGATTTCTCGGTCTCAGCGCTGCCGAAGGTTACGCTGAATGCTACTCCCCGCGGCTCAAAAGCCGCTTCTGGATACGCCTCGATTATCTGATGCCTATTCGCGACGCGGATTTAATCTCTCTCCTGGAACTCGAAGTTCCGGCGGAATTCAAACGTCCAGTCTCTTCGCCGTCTTCATCCGATTCCCTTTCCTGTTTCGCTGTTCAATTCCAACAAAAAACAAAGGAGACCTAATGCTTCATTCCATTTTAAATGATGAAGCATCATTTAAAAACAAACACTCAGCATTGTACCGATCCCTTTCAAAAACAAACCAGAAGAGGTACTAGCCTATGTCCAACCGCAAACTTCCGAAGAGCTCCCTGTTCACAAAAAAGAAATATTCATTCAAGATCGCGGGCTGTCAGCAGCAGATTAAACGCACCATCGTTTCCGTCAAAGGCGACGACGAATGGCTCAAGAAGTTTTTTTACAATAATTAATTAAGCGTCGAAAGAACTCCGGGACGCGCGGGCTTATTTCAAAATAATCCGCGCATCTAAAACAGAGGCGCCAAGCCCGTCCGCGTGCACCATCAGCGGATTCATATCAATTTCCTGAATCTCAGGATGATCGCAGGCTAATTGCGAAAGCCTTTCAATGCATTCCGTAATTTTCGCGATATCCGAAGGTTTTTCTCCGCGCACACCTTTCAGCATGCGGTAACCGCGAATCTCTTCAACCATCAGCTCGGCACTGCGCTCACGCAAGGGCGCCAAACGAAAAGTCACGTCTTTTAAAACTTCGACATAAATTCCGCCCAAACCAAACATCAGCGTCGCGCCCAAAGCCGCGTCGCGGTTCATGCCCAAAATTACTTCCAAACCCTTGGCTGACATTTTCTGAACAAAAAATCCGTCGAGCTTTCCTTCCGGAAAAACCTGCTTAAATTTCGCGGTCATCAAATTGCAGGCTTGCGCGACTTCCTGCGCGTCGCTGAGATTTAAACGCACCGCGCCAAAATCAAACTTGTGCACAATTTGCGGCGAAATGGTTTTCACCACTGCCGGAAAACCAATTTTTTCCGCGAGATTCGCGGCTTCCTGGGGCGTGCGCGCGAAACCATACGGCAAAACCGGAAATCCATAAGCTTCGAAAATCGCCATGGCGCGGTCAATCGGCACCATCACTTGTCCGCTTTGCTTGGTTTCCTGAATAATTTTTTTCACCGCCGCGCTGTCCACCTTAAAAGCTTTCACAGAAGTGCGCGGACGCTGGATCCATTGCTGATACCGATGCATCAACCCTAAAACCTGCCCCGCGTTCTCGGGAAAACGATAATGCGGAATCCCGTTTTCTTCCAAAATTTTAACGCCGGCGGAAACATCGGCAATTCCCATGAAGCACGAAATGATCGGAACTTTGATTCCTTTCGCGGCCTTCACGATTACCTGCGCGGTTTCTTCAATCGCCGTCATCGCCTGCGGAGTCAAAATAACCAGAATGCTGTCCACATTCGGATCTTTCGCCACAATTTTTAACGCTTCTTCATAACGGTCCGCGCGCGCGTCACCGATCACATCAATTGGGTTATGAATATTTGCCGTCGGCGGCAGAACTTTGGAAAGCGCGGCTTCGGTCTCGGGTTTAAATTTTGCAAGGCTCAATCCCGCGCGAATGCAGGTATCCGTCGCCATAATGCCGGGACCGCCGGCATTCGTAATAATCGCCGTATTCGGTCCCTTCGGAAAAGGCTGCTGCGAAAAAGCGATCGCAAGATCAAACATTTGCTGAATGCTATCCATGCGCAAAACACCGGCCTGCGCGAAAATCGCGTCATACACTTCGTCCGCGCCCATCAAAGATCCCGTATGCGATTGCGCCGCTTGGGCGCCTTGCGCGGTGCGGCCTGATTTAATGACTAAAATCGGTTTTGATTTTTCAAGTTCGCCCGTAATCTCACGGCTGGCTTCAATGAAACGTCGCGCGTCGACCAAATCTTCGACATACAGCAAAATCACATGGGTTTTCGGATCATGCTTGAGGTAAGTAAGCATATCGATTTCATTCAGCGCCGATTTATTCCCCAAACTCACAAATTTTGAAAAACCAATCGCCGCGCCTTTGGCATAATCAAGCACCGCCGTGCAAAGCGCGCCGCTTTGCGAAATAAAAGCAATATTGCCGGCCACCGGCATCGTGCGGGCAAAACTCGCGTTCACCAAAAAATCCGGGTCGGTATTGATCATCCCCAAACAGTTGGGCCCCAGCATCGCAATGCCGTAATCTTGCGCGACCGCGCAAAGTTCATCTTCCAGTTTCCGGCCTTCCGCTCCGATTTCACGGAAACCCGCCGTAATCACAATCGCGGCTTTGGCACCTTTTTCACCGCAAGCTTTCAGCGTTACCGCGGAAGCGGATGGCGGAACAATCACAACCGCTAAATCAAAAGATTCGGGAATCGCCTCCACGGAATGAAAACAAGGTAAGCCGCAAATCTCATCAGCTTTGGGATTCACCAAATGAATTTTGCCTTTGAATCCCCCGCGCAGTAAATTATCGACCATCGCGTAACCGACCGTTTCAGGGCGGCGCGAAGCACCAATCACCGCGATCGAACGGGGCGAAAAAAGATGGGTCAGGTCGGATGCGGATGATTTCTTGTCGATAACGTGGTTCATACTATCCTCCCAAATAAATAAAATTAAGAAGATCTATTATAGCTCGGAATGAGGTTATGTCCTAAACAGGAGAAACTGCGGGAAATCAGCGAGAAAAGAAAAGTTAAAAGCGGGTTTCCAAATCGTGGATAGCTTCGTCCCGGCTTGTATACGAAGGAAATAAATGTCCGACCTTCGCCAGCCAGAGCATATTCTGCGGCTGTTCATTCACGTTAATCAAAGCCAGTTTTTGGTAAGACTTCAAATAATCCCTGAGAGTTTTAAGCAGTGCCGCCACGGTTGAAAAATCAATCTGCGTCACCTCGGCAAAATCGAGTAAAACATGCTTAAAATCATGCCCTTTTCTCTGCTTCATTAAAGTCACAAACTGTTCAATTTGAGCCACCGCGGTAATGTCCAAATTGCCTTTAATCTTAAAGATCCTGACTTTCTCGCGCTCTTCAATTTTCTCAATCCACTGTGACAAACTGCTTTGTTTCTTAGAGAAAAGTTTCACAATCGCTCCCATAAATAAAACATGGTTTACCGGTTTATTAGCAACTCTTGGGATAAGAATGGCATTAAAAATACTTTATATCAATAGACTGCTATATCTTGCTATATATTGATATTGAATAAATTGGGGTTAAGCCAGTCTGAGGCTCTGTCTCTCACGGGTAAGCCAACCATTATAAAGGTCGACCAGCCATTTTTTCTCCACATCAAACAACGGCCGTATTTCGCCCGGGCTCATTTCCCTGAAAACACTGTCCGAATCAGCCGCTAAAGTCAACGCCCCGAAACGAACCCGATGCAAGCCGCCCTTCCGCACGGGATGCCCAAGCTCGTAAAATATTTTTTTTACCTGATGATGAATTCCCTCGTTAATTTCAATCTCAACGCAGGAACTCGCGAAGTTTTTTTCCGGATCGGAAAAAGAAAGGACGCGCGCGCTTTCAACACGCACCTCAACCAAGCTTTCGTTTTTGGTCGGAATTTTAATTTTTTGAATATTTTTTAAACGCTCCGCATCCATTAACCCTTTGATTTGCGCGCGGTAAACCTTGGTCACTTTCGCACCCGCCTCACTAAAATGCGGATTAAGCAAAACCTGATCGATAAATTTGGGGTGCCGATTTCTCTTTGCCAACACCAATAAACCCGATGTGTCTTTATCAAGACGGCCGAAACAAATCATTTCATCGGGGTTATACTTTTTATCTAACCCCGCCTGCACAAAATAATCGTGCAGTGAAAAACCTTCGCGCTTGGCTGAAGCCGTGCTGAAGTGGCTGACGTAGCCCTTTGCCGATTGCACGGTCAAACCGGGTTTATGAAAAACAAAAAGAGGGGTCAGGTCTTGAACCGTAATAAACGGAAGCAAATCAATTTGTTCCCGAAGAAGCTGGCTTGTGGAATGGGTAGTCAAAGCCAAGACTTGATGTTTTAAGCGGGGTTAAAAGAAACTTTATTCATGCCCGCAGTATGCCAGCAGAGCCCTCACTTGTCCCCAGAATTTTAAGGTCGCGCCGCGTAAAGCACAGCGTGAACGCGTACAAAAAAAAGAGCCGGCCCGATGGCCGGCTCCTTCGGGGCAAACTTAATTTTTAAACTTTAGTGACGGTATCGGCTTTAAATTCGCCGTCAACCCGCGCGCCGGTTTCTACTTCAACTCTGTCGCCGTCTTCAAGCGCCTCGAGGCCGCTCACACCGACGTAATCAGTCGCAGGCTTCACATTCACTTCCGCAGAACCCGCGGGCACACCCTCGGGGGTCGCGACCAATGTAAAGCTCTGGTCAGTTGTGTTCACATTTTCAACCGTGCCGCCGATGGTGTCTTCATCTGCCGCCCATACGGATGTTGCCAACAGTAACCCTGCCGCTAAAGCCATTGCACTAAAACCGTAACGCTTGATCTGATTCATATATTCCTTTTTTTAATTTTTCTTTCGCATAGTGCGCATAAACTTGTCGACGGTATTAGCCGTGAATTCTTTTACTTTTCCCGCGGTTTCATCCGCCTGGCCTTCATCTTTTAATTGCTGATTGTCCGTCAACTCGCCCGCCGCTTTTTTAAACCGGCCTTTCATTTGATCTGTCTTGCCTGCCATATTCCAACTCCCTGCTTTTTATAGATCAACGGTCGGGCTGTTTCCACGCAAACTTCCGATAACGCCAAAACCCTGCAAAAGCCAAATCACCACAACGATAACCACCACAATGTTCAAAATCGATTTGATTTTGGAATCCATCGGTATGTACCGGTTAATCGCCCAAAGAATAACGCCGACAACAATCAATGTAATAACAACAGTAATAAGATCCATAATTTCTCCCAGCTTAAAAAGTTACGTGCCCAAATTAAAATTGAGCACGCCAAAGCATAGCCATTACCCGGTCCGCTTTCTATAGGGTGTTCCCCTACTATGGCGCAGAGTAAAGATATAAGGAGAGTTAAGAAACAGCAGATCGTAGAGGGGAAATGAAGCCTAACAAACGCAAATCGGGACACCTGCTACCGCGGGGTCAAGATACCAGCCCAGACAACCGATACTCTTATCATCAATTTAGGTTCTTTTAGATCCCGCACGTTTCTATGAACGCAACGCTGACAGTAAATGGAGAAAAAATGAAAAAGCTCACTGCCCTCATGACCTGTTTACTCATGTTTTTTTCCATGCAATGCCTGACGCCCTCCGTTTTCGGAGCGACTGTGGGAGCGAACAGTGATATCTCAAGCCCTGAAGGATGGCTGGACATCCCCAAAGTCGGCAAGAGTCCTTTGAAGGCGAGCTACATTTATGAGTATGAAAGGCGTCTTCTGAGGCCCTCGACAGGGGGCCCGAGAGCTCAAGTAAACTGGAACCTTGCCAAACTTGCGATCGCTCTGGGAGGTCGAGTCGAACCCTACGTCGAGCTGGGCAGTGCACAAGTTTTGATCGAGGAACCTGTTAACCGCGGTTTTGGGCTTGATACAGATGCTTTTCAATTTGAGCGCAGTTTTGCCTGGGGCATCGGAACCAAAGTCCTTCTTTGGCAGCAACAGATCTTTCGCAATCAGAAAAAACTTCAATTTTTCACCGATGTAAAATATCGCAGAACACGCGCCAATAATGACACGGTTACCGGGCAGAAAATATCCCTCGGTTCGGACACACTCACGTTCAATGAGTGGCAGGCGGCCATCGGTGTTTCTCAAGAGTTTCGAATTTCTAAACATCTTTCGGTTACCCCCTATTTCGGCGGCAAATACTCGGATGTCGAGATGGTCAGCAAGGGATCATTTGCGCTGCAGGACAACGGCGGTCTTGCGGGAAAAACTCATTATCAGAGCCACAAAAAATTCGGGCCGTTTGTGGGTGTTGATATGGGAATCGGAAAGTGTGTCACCGTTTTTGCCGAAGGCCGGTTCGTTGATGAATACGGCGTATCGGCGGGCGCAACCGTTCGGTTCTAATTTCCTAGCGACAGACTAAAGACCAAAGACTGAAGACTACAGACTGACGACAACCGCAAACCCGGCACTTTTGGAAATGTTCCGAACTCTGCTAACGTCTCCCCGTGGACGGCGTCCGGTTTTCCGCAAGCTGCTTTACCACTCCACTGGTCAATTTTCACGTGACGAATACCTTTTGGTAGTCCGTCAGCTAAAAAGATTGTTATTTTTTTACCGTTACTCATTTTTGCTTCTTGGGTTTCATGCGTAAAATTAATTCGGAGGATTTCATACGAGATTTACGACGGACATTATTTCCACCCAGAGTACTAAAAACACCGGAAGAAAGCTTGCTTTCAGAAATTGTAAAATGCTTTCTTGCGATTCTCTCAATCTGCCTACCAGAAAGGCCATTTGAGCTTTTCTTTTCGGGAAATGTAAGGATGACATTAGCTTTACGAGACGATAGCGTCTTAAGCAAATCCTTAATTGCTTCTTTAGATTTTGATCTACTGCTGTAATCAGACTGTGGTCGTTCCTGAATAGACGGATAGCGCCCCACACCAGTACTTTCGGAGATTTTCCCATGGGCAATTGTCTCGAGCACATGATAGAACCGGCTGTACTGCACATCCGAATACGGTGGATCAATAAAAACAAGAGCTCCTTCGTTTATAGTCTTAGCAATTTCATTAGCATCACCGGAAATAACTTCGCCTTTCTTCTTCGAAAACTGCTTGCTGATTTCAACCAAAGCTTCTTTTGTTTTTTTCACCACATCTTGCCGCCACGCAACATAAATCCATTTACGACCGGATTTTGTTGGTTGAAAAGGTTGGGCGGTATGACCGGGCGCAGCAGCGCAACGACTTGCAGCTTGAATTAAAGCGGCCAGACAAGCACGCGACACAGAATTGTTTTTTGGGAGAGTTGTTCGCAATGCATCGATCCACAAAGCTTGAAGCGGGCTAAAATAATGTCCGCCGTAAGCCTGGGTAATGGGACAGTCTTTTACTTTTTCTGAAAAGATTCTAGCGTTTGTAACAGTTTTTCTTCTAAAAGCATTCCCTTCACTGCAATGCAACTTATTTGCTTTTCTAAAATAAGTTGCCCATGGCTCTCTTCTACTCACCGCATTAGCTCTTTTCTCCCACGCCTTCCAACATGAATTAGCATAAATACGTTTTGTGCGACCGATAACAGCATCTGTAAAAACTGCTGAAAATTTCTGCAAATCAACTGCCGTAACTTTTAAATCAAAATTCTGCGAAACAAATTTTGAGACTTCACCTGATCCGCTAAATAAATCGACAAATTCTTCGGCCTCAGGCACCGCTTTTCTAAGCATTGTGCCCAAACCGTTCATAAGCATATATTTTTTAGACCCCATGTATTTCATATTAAAAGACACTAGCCATTTTTGACTTACCTACAAGCCTATGAGATTTACCGTAAATAATTGTCTGCATTATTTTTCTTTTCCGGCTTCCTGAGGGCTTGAGATTGGTTAGAGAATCCGTTCTTAGTCCAAAATGCTTCGCATAAAAAAAAGACAGTTCAATCATGTTCAGCATAACATCATATTGAATTTTTAAATCGCCAGGCAATGTTGCCAAAAAATTCCGACTTCTGAAATTTTTCTGAAAACCTACCATCATATTAATCGACTGAAAAGAGTCATAATTAAGATCGTTTCGTTTATCAATAAGCCAAGTTCTGTTCGTGCCAAGAACGGGCGAAATAGCAACGTTCCATCTCTTATGTAGAGGTAAGGATGGAATCAAGTTGGTCATCAATGAATAAAACACATCCCAAAATTTTCTATGCGGCCCCTGGTAAGTTGAAAGTCCATTGACATATGGTTTGGTCTGTTTGAATGTAATTTTCTGAAATCCAGGCGTTCCGTTTTCAACATAAGCAACTACGCTCCCCGGATGGCCGAAATGGACCCACGCACCAAACATAGCCAAAAGAGATAATGCAGCATAATAAGAGCCATAATACATTGTAGTATGTGCCCATGCGCAGGAGCTTCCTGCTAACAAATCATAGCTCTTTTTATAGTGCACTGCAGACAAGAACAAAAGCCGCTCAGACTCACGCAGCAAACCATCTCTGAATTCATTGAATTCAACAGTTCCTTCTACAAAAGAAGTGTCTGAGCCTAGCCCACACAAATGAGATTTAAATGACGCGGAAGAATACAGAGAAGTTTTAGTAAAATGACCGCAATAGTGCTTTGCTTCGGGGACTGAAAAAATATTCATATACTTGAACAGCCTTAAAAAATCTGTTTTTTAATTTCATCGTAAATTGCCTTCATACCTGCAGCCCCTTGTTTTTCTATAATTTTTTCTTTTCTCAAAGAGTCTGCATTAATTTTTCTCAAATACTTTGAAAAGTGTTCCATTTTTATATGTGACAAATCTTTAATTTTAAGATCAGACAAAATCTCAGGCAATAATTGAATAAGTTTTCTTAACACTCTTGTTGCATAAAATGGTGAGGTCCCATGCTTCCAACCAGAATTATCGAGGGTTTTGATCGCGGCCAGATAAATAATAAGCACATTAACCTGCGCTTGAAAATCACCATCGCTAAAAAGTCCTTTTTTGGAAACAATGTTTTTTATCTCAGGTGCCAATGAACCTTGGCTAACACTATTATCCGGAGCTTCTCCAGTTAGATCTATCCTTTGAAACAATGGACTCTCTTCGTTATTGTAAAGTTCAAAAACCAATTCTACTGCCACAATTGCATCATGATCATCTTCAGGACGAACAAGCCTAACTAAATCCCATCTAAGTGAAGATGGAACCCTCTTTTGCGTATCATTTATTTCGAGAAAAAGCTTTGCCATGCTGGGCTTATCCAATCCACAATGCAAAATGCAAGCATATTGGGCATCAAATTCAGAAAATTTTTGCGAATAGAGCCGATGTTGCCCATCAACAACGAGAAATTCGAGACTATTTTCCAACGTAAGCTTTCCACCTCGGATTGGCAAAGTTTTTCTTTGTGTCGCTAGGATAATCGCATTGGGAAATGTGCGATGATTATCTAATACTGCCGCCGCAATTTGCTTAGCTCTATCAATTTTAACAACTCGCTGAAACCCCTTTTCGGGATTTTCTGATCGCCAATCTGGCCGGGAATGCTTAAGAAGCCAATTACCACTTATAGTAGCAATATATATAGGTGGATCAGTTTGCAATACAAGGCTATCTACTTGAATGCTTCCGCTCATTGTTTTTTCCTTCAGAGTAAAAGTGTTTCTAAAGACTTGGACTATTCTATGCTAAAAATATTCTGTTCGCATATAAAAAACAAACCTGAAATTTTCAATCGTTACGTTTGGTTTCATCGAATACAGGTCGTGCAAACAGGCGCTCAAAAGGGCTTAGATGCAAGGAGCGGACGAATAATCGAGGAGGCGTATGTGCTAATACGTTGACGAGAATTGTGAGGATCGCGACGCCGCAGATGAGCCGTTTTCAGCGTCTCGTGCTTAAGGACGCTTAAGCGTTTTAACTGCCCATACTATAAAGCGCAGAATTAAAAACGCAGGATAACTATACAGCCCCGCCCAGAAAAGAAAAGGCACCAATTTCTCTCCCATTTCTCCGAAAACGGAAAAATTAATCATCGCGATAAAACACAAAACGCCCCAGGCCACAAACCCGATCAAGATCAACCCTTCCCTGGCCACCGTTTTTTTAAATCCCATTTATGATTTTCCGGTTATTGATCGCGTGTTTTGGTTCTTAAGCTCGAAAACATTTCTCCTAGCTCCGAAGATTATACTGCAAAGGTGGTCGCAGTTTGTGACTCCCAGTCATAAAGGTTATCGCAAATTGCGATAACCTCCCCTTATGACTACTTGCTGATTAATTATATTTACATATGATTAATACGCATATATAATTTAGGCATGAGTAAAACAAGTCCAGCTAACCCAATTGAGCCAAAGATTCATCTCATCCGCGGGCAGAGAGTCATGCTTGACCACGACTTGGCAGAGCTCTATGGAGTAGAGACCAAAGTTTTAAAACAAACAATTAAAAGAAACCGCGAAAGGTTTCCAAGTGACTTCATGCTTGAACTTACCCCACAAGAATTACAAATCTTGAGGTCACAAATTGTGACCTCAAGTTGGGGCGGACACAGATATCTTCCATTTGCTTTTACAGAACAAGGCGTTTCTATGCTCTCCTCCGTTCTTAAAAGTAAACGCGCGATTCAAGTAAATATTGAAATCATGCGAACATTTGTCCGAATTAGGCAAATTGCCCTTACCCACCAAGAACTCTCTGCCAAACTATCTGCACTTGAATCTAAAGTGGGAAAGCACGACGAAGACATTCAAGGGATTATTAGAGCCATTCAGCGACTTCTTATCCAAGAAGAAAAGCCCAAACGCAGAATGGGGTTTCACCCAGATTAATTTTCAAGGTCGCAAAATGCGACCTTGATGTTCCACTTTGGAACATCAAGTATTAATTGGAAGTGCCAAATTGGCATCTCCATTCGGGGAGTAAAACGAAGATAAAAGAGACTTAGTTGCCGGCTAAATCGCGCAGAATGTTGGCAAACTCTTTCTTTCTGAGCTTTCCATTTGCCATCGACAAGGTTGCGGAAAGAAGCATCTGCTTAGGGTCGTGAAGAGAAATTTCATTAATTTCTAAAAATACCAAAGCTGTGGCTAATGCAGTGCGCTTATTACCATCAACGCAGGGGTGGTTTTGACAGATGTGAAAGGCATAAGCTGCAGCCATCTCAAATAAATCTTTGTGAAGAAACTCACCGCCAAAAGCCGACTCGGCTTGCGCAACAGCGGACTCAAGCGCGTTGATGTCGCGAATATGCGGATCGCCGCCATAGCGAGCAATTTGATCCGCATGGATCTCAACAACTTCTGCCAAAGTCAAAAAAATCGGCTCTTCCACGGAAGTTTACTTCGCGAGCTCTTTTAAAGTTTTTCCATGCCGCTTATTTACTTTAGCAAGCGCCTGTCGCATCCGCTTTTCACGGCCGGAGTCGATAACCGGTGAAATAATCAAATTCTTGCCGTCAGTTGAAACCTCAAGAGGCGTTTTCTGATCGATTTTCAGAATTTGCAAAATTGCCTTATCAATCACAAGTGCTGAGCTGTTGCCATGAGCCGTTAAGTGCTTAATCATATTAACTTCCTTTGTTACTACAAAGTATATACACCGTTATAACCCCCGTCAAGCACGGGAATGACAAATCAACGGGCAGTATCTGACAAAACTTCGAGCCCTGCTCCAAAACTCACGATTCTCGAAGCAATCCCCTCGACCACAGCAGGCTCATGCGTAACAATCAACATCGTCATTCCCTCGCTCGCAAGATCGCTCATGGCGCGCACAATTTCGCCTTTCATTTCAGGGTCGAGACTGGAAGTAGGCTCATCAAACAAAATAGCTTTGGGTTTCATGGCAAGCGCACGGGCAATACCCACGCGCTGACGCTGTCCGCCGGATAATTGCTCGGGGTGAAAATTCGCTTTCTCTTCCAGCCCCACTTTCTTCAAAAGTTTTTGGGCGTCTTCCAACGCTTCTTCTTTTGATTTTCTCAAAACCTGAATGGGCGCCAACGTTAAATTTTCAATCACGGTTAAATGCGGAAATAAATTGAAAAACTGAAACACAAAGCCAAGCTGAGTTCTGACAGCGCGAATCGTTTCGCGTTCTTTGCGGCGGTCGAGATTCGCGTTTAAAACATATTTGCCGACTTCAATACTGCCTTTCTGAAAAGGCTCGAGATAAGTCAGCGAGCGCAATAATGTGCTTTTACCGATACCGGAAGGGCCTTTAAAAACAATCACCTCGCCTGAATTGATATCTAAAGACAAATCGCGGATGATTTCGTTTTTTCCGTAACTTTTGCCCAAATTTTTAATTTTAATGTACGGAAGCATGCTTTTGGTTTTCCATTCTTCTCGACCACAAAGACAAAGGGAAGCTCATCAAAAAATAAAGCGCCGCGGTGGCGAGACCGAGCTCCAGAAAACGATAAGTCGTTGTCGCGGCGGTTGTGTACGCGCGCGTCAGTTCCATGACGGTAATAATAGAAACCAGCGAAGTATCTTTAAACAGCGCGATAAAATCATTGGTCGAAGGCGGCAAAATAGTGCGCACAGCCTGCGGCACCAATACAAAGCGATGCGCCTGCCAGCCTGTCATACCAAGCGATCGGGCGGCCTCTTCCTGCCCCTTGGGAAGAGAAAGCAGCCCCGCACGATAGATTTCAGCCTCATAAGCCGCATAGTTAAACCCAAGCCCCAATACGGCCGCGGCAAAGGCCGGTAGCTGAATACCGAGATTGGGCAAGCCGTAATAAAGCAAATAAAGCTGAATGAGAAGCGGCGTGCCGCGCACGACCTCGACATACACATTGCAGACAGCGCGCACGAAAAAGTTACCGTAAAGTTTGCCCGCGCAAATCGCGGAACCAACAATGACCGCGATCGCCATCGACAGAAAAGAAAGAATTAATGTCATGCCCGCGCCCAAAAGCAAAAGCTTGCTGAATTTCATAACGGGATTTTTTTCATGCGCTCTTTTAACATCCCATTGTTTGGGGTCGGCAAGCTTATCTTGCTTTTCATTCCACATATTCCATTTAAGATAAATTTCTTTGAGCTCGCCAGATTGAATCAACTGGATCAAAGCTTCATTGATTTTCATTTTCAATTGCGGTGAATCTTTGCGTACGCCCGCGGCGTAAATTCCCTCGCCCGCGAGATCGGAAAGGTTCTTTAGTTTGGGATTACCCGCGGCATAAAACGCGGCGATGGGAACATCCATAAACACGGCATCGAGGCGACCGATTTCAAGATCACGGTAGGCTTCCACCGGTGAGGGATAACCGACGGCGGTGATGTTGCCATCGTCTTCGAGAATTTTATGCGCAAGCGTGGCGGAAAGCGTGCCGACTTTTTTTCCGTGCAAATCATTGAATGTGCGGATGGCATTATTTTCGGCGCGCACGGTAATTTGCTCTGAGAAAAAATAATACGGAATCGAAAAATCAATTGCGGCAAGGCGGTCTTGCGTTACTTCAAGGCCGTTAAACACGGCGTCAAAATCATCGCGCAAAAGCGCGGGAACCAGCTGATCCCATTGCACGCTGACGAACTTGGCTTGAACACCCAGTTTTTTAGCGAGAGCTTCAACGAGATCAATTTCAAAGCCAATAAGGTTATCGGGCTGATCGGCATCGGGGAAAACATAAGGCGCGCCGCCCGCGGCATCGCCACCCCAGCGCAATTCGCCTGTTTTCTGGACACGATCCCAGGCCTCTTCACTATGCGCAAGCACAGGAAAGCAAAACACCCACATTAAAAGAAAAATCAAATATCGTTTCATAGACAACGAAAATTATAGCTTAAAGGTCAAAGGTTAAATCTAAAAACCACAGTCCAAATCCCAAAACTGTCCAAGCCACCTTTAACTTTTGAGCTATAGTTCTAACCTTTGAGTTTTAACCTTAAACCTATTAGAATACGCCCATGAGCACCGCCAAAAATGTCCTCGGAACCGAACTTAAAAGCTGTTGCCAAGATCCCCTCACAGGCTTTTACCGCGACGGATTTTGCAATACCGGACCCGATGATCATGGCTTGCATATCGTTTGCATAGTCGCCACCGCGGAGTTTCTTGAGTTTTCAAAAGCACGGGGCAATGATCTTTCCACCCCTGTAGAAGAATGGGGTTTTCCCGGACTCAAACCGGGCGATAAGTGGTGTTTATGCGCGTTGCGCTGGAAAGAAGCTTATGACGCGGGCAAAGCGCCGCAGGTAGATTTGGAAGCCACGCATATTTCCGCTCTCGAACATCTCGATTTATCCGCTCTCAAGCAATTTGCCGTTCAGAAGTAGTTTACTTCTCGCAACATTTCTTTTTGCGCCGGTTTTTCCAAATCAAATAAATTATTGCTGCGGCAACAATCCCTAACGCGATAACTTCCGAGATATCCATTTTTTATCCGCAACCTGGTGAGCCGTAATTAAAATCTTGTCCACACTTCGGGCATTCGCCTTTTTTAAAAGCCTCATCGTCAATTTCAGCTTTACAGTTGCGGCATTCCATCAAAACCCCAGCAACTTACCTATCTGATGGACGGCGAACGCGCCAAGCCATGCGAGCACGGTCATATACCCAACCATGAAAAGCGGCCAACCCCATCCGCCGGTTTCGCGCTTCACAATCGCCACGGTCGACATGCATTGGCAAGCCAACACAAAGAAAACCATAATGCCCACGGCCACGAGCGGCGTATAAACAGGCTCGCCAGTAACAGGGTCTTTTTCCTTACGCAATGCGTCCATTAAATCGACCGAATTTTCATCCGCTTCGTCGCCGACATTATAAATAATGGCGAGCGTACTCACTAAAACTTCACGCGCGGCGAAAGAAGAAACCAGACCAATGCCGATTTTCCAATCAAACCCGAGCGGACGGATCACAGGCTCGATAAAATGCCCAAGCTTGCCCGCGAAACTGGCTTTCAGCTGTTCACTCGCCTCTTCATGGTCGATCAGGTGCAATTTTGTTTTTAAATCATCGGCCTGCATCGACTGCGCGGCGTCTTTGCGCTGAACTTCATAACGGAAAGCAATGTCGGAACTTTTCGGATAACTCGCCAAAAACCAAAGAATGATCGAAAGCACAAAAATCGTCGTTCCCGCGTTTTTGATAAATTCGCGGCCGCGATCCCACATGACTAACAGCACATTTTGAAAACGCGGCACGCGGTATGGCGGCATTTCCAGCAGAAACGGCGTACGGTTGCCTTTTAAAAGCGTCTTTTTAAAAATAGCGGCAACGGTTAAGCCCGCAAAAATACTGAGAAAATACATCGCAAAAAGCGTTACGCCTTTGAGATTAAAAATTCCAAAAACTTTTTCCGCGGGAATAAACGCGCCGATCATCAGCGCGTAAACGGGCAAGCGCGCACTGCAGCTCATAAGCGGTGCCGTCATAATCGTGGCAATGCGATCATTTTTGTCGGGAATCGTGCGGGCCGCCATAATGCCCGGAATTGCGCAGGCAAAAGAACTGAGTAAAGGCAAAAAGGCTTTCCCGTTTAGCCCCACTTTTTTCATAAGGCGGTCGAGCACAAACGCGGCGCGTGCCATGTAACCGAAGTCTTCAAAAAATGCGATAAAGAAAAACAGGAGGAAAATCTGCGGCACAAAAACGATCACATTGCCTACACCGGCAATCACCCCATCCACAACCAAACTTTCCAGTTGTCCGTCGGGAAGAATATTCGCCGCAAATCGCCCCACCATATCGACACCATTTGAAATCAAATCCATCAGCGGAGTTGCCCACGAGAAAATCGACTGAAAGATCACGGCCATCACGGCGCAGAAAATAATCCAGCCAAAAAAAGGATGCGTTAAAACATCGTCGATTTTATGTGAAAGCGTTTTGACGGCAATGCCGGGCTCTTTCACAAACCGGGCGGTCAGCTCATCCACTTTTTGATAAATTTCGGCCGGGGTTTTGCTCGTCACATCAAAAGGCAATACCGGGCGCCGGGGCTGATTCAATCCGGCCGTAATCGCACGCCGCAACCCTTCAATTCCGATACCCAAAGCACCTTCAGTGACAACCGTTTCCAAACCAAAAGTGTTTTTGATTTGCTCCAAATCAATCTGCTTACCGCTTTGCTGAGCCTCGTCCCACATATTTAAAACCAAAATCGCGGGCAACCCGGATGCCATCACTTGCAACGCGAAATAAAGATTACGGCTGAAATTATTCGCATCCATCACGATCACGATTAAATCGGGTTTTTCCGCGCCGTCCTGCTTGCCTTCCAAAACATTGCGCACAATTTCTTCGTCGGGAGATTGCGGATGCAAACTGTAGGCTCCGGGTAAATCAAAAATATCGGTATGATCAGCGCCCTTAAGTCTGCCCCATTTTTTTTCGACCGTAACGCCGGGATAGTTCGCGGTAGTGTGGCGCAGACCGGTTAAAGCATTAAAGAGCGTGGTTTTGCCCACATTGGGATTGCCGAGCAAAGCGACGGTTTGGATGTGGCTCATACCGCGATCACCGGGCTGACAAGAATTTGACGGGCATCTTCTTTACGGATGGCGAGGCTGTAGCCGCGGACAATGATTTCAAGCGGATCGCCCAGGGGCGCAAAGCGTTTTAAAAGCACGCGCGTGCCGGGCACGATGCCAAGCTCCATGAGCCGTTCCTGCAAAAGGCTGTTACCCTGCTGAAAGCCCGTAATCACGGCCTGATCTTTAATTTTAAGGTCGGTCAGAAACATAAACCTATTCCGTAGAGAGAAAAAAGAGCCAATTAAGATTAAATCCGACACATTCTAGGGGGTGAAAGGCCTTCTGGCAAGACAGAGACAGGATGATTATGAATGCGACAAATCGTCGGAAAGCTCGTTACGGTCGCCGGCAATAGAGGGGAAATGCGCCGCCAGCGGCTGACCCAGAGTCTGAATCGCGCGGGACACACCTTCCAGAAAAAGCCCTTTGCGAAAATCAGCTTCCATCACTGCCGTCGTATCGGCCCAAAAACCCTGCGGTACGCGGGAATCAATGCCCTTATCCCCCAACACGGCAAACTCATGCGTGTCGGTGCAAATAAAAATAAGCACGCCATTACGCGCGCCGGTTTTCGTCATGCCGATTGCTTCAAACGCGGCGCGAGCCTGCGTCATCAAGTCCATTTTCAAATTTCTTCTTTCAACATGCACACGCAGCTCCGCCGAAGTTGATTTTTCTAATTCCGAAATAACTTCGCTGATTTTCAGCTTCTCTTTCTTCGAGAAAAAAAACTTCGGCGAGTCATCCCTGTCCGGCAGCCATTGAAATTTCAACATCTTATAATCTCTCTATTCTTCAGTGCGAGTTTACGAGCACAAATCTATTACAGACAAAGTTCCGCTTACCTGCCTAACATTCCACGCCGACGGGGCGACCGAAGCAGAAACAGTCTTCATGCGAGTTATGCGCCGTAAGGACGCATCTGTCTGAGCAGGAAGACTGGTTCTGTCTGGGAGTCCTTGCACTACCATCTGCCACTCGCCCCGCCGCCCCCAAAACTTCCGCCGCCTCCCGAAAACCCTCCTCCGGAAGATCCGCCGCCGCTCGACCATCCGCGACCGCCGGAACGCAAAGAGCTTTCGATTACGATTCTGAGAATAAACCAAAAAACAGCAAAAAGGAAAAACCACTCCCAAAAGCCGTACCGTTTCGCGGACGAATGAGTTTGCGCGTAAAAACCGTAACGAATCAAATCAACGCCGAAAATAATTCCCGCAATGATGAAAAAAATATAAAAGGCCGCGCCATTATTCTCCGGCACAGCGGTTGTCATGGGCTGATATTCACCGCGCGCGGCATCTATAATCGCCCTCACACCTTCATAAATTCCCCGCTCATAATCTCCGGCACGAAAATGCGGAACCACATCATTACGGATAATTTGACTGCTCAGCAAATCCGTCAAAACGCCTTCTAAACCGTATCCGACTTCAATACGCATTTGACGGTCATCGCGAAAAACAACGAAGAGTACGCCGTTATCGCGGTCTTTTTGTCCGATTTTCCATTTTTCGGCGATGCGGATGGAAACATCTTCCAGCGAAGAACCACCCAGTGTCGGGAAAATGGCGAGCACAATTTGATTCGAAGTTTCTTTTTCGTACTGACTTAAAACGCTTTCGATTTGAACACGGATTTGCGGGGAAAGAAGTCCGGCATGATCGGTCACATAGCCGTCCGGCTTTTCGGGAATTTGAAATTCAGCCCAGAGAGATGAGGCAAACAGCCCAACCGCAATGAGAGTAAAGCAGATGCGTCTCATTTAAATTGGCTTCAGCGGTTGAGACGAAGTCTCAGAGCCATTATTAAAACTGTACCTGCGGAGCTTTCTCGGCGCCTTTGTCGGCCTCAAAGTAAGTTTTTTCTTTAAAGCCCATCCAGCCGGCGAGAATTACCGTAGGAAAAGTGCGGCGCAAAGTATTGAAAGACTGCGCTGCCTCATTGTAGCGGCCTCGCTCAACCGAAATACGATTTTCGGTGCCTTCGAGCTGGGCCTGTAAATCGAGAAAATTCTGATTGGCTTTTAAATCAGGATAACGCTCCGACACCATTAAAAGGCGGGAAAGAAAAGAAGTGAGCTGCCCCTGTGATTCCTGAAACTTTTGAAACGCTTCGGGGTTATTCACCACATCGGAAGTGACATTCATCTGCCCGACACTCGCGCGGGCTTTGGTGATGCCTTCGAGAGTTTCTTTTTCATGTGAAGCATACCCTTTCACCGTTTCCACCAAATTGGGAATCAAATCTAAACGGCGCTGATAAACATTTTCAACCTGCGACCAGGCTTTCTTCACATTTTCTTCGGAAACAACGAGTTTGTTGTATGTTCCGCCAAAAATCGAAAAGAACAAAACGCCAAGCAAAACAACAATTCCAAGCCCAATCAATAATCCCTTTTTCATAAATCACCTCTTTGATAAGTAAAAAAACGAAGCTGTATTATACCCTAGGTCGTGTTGACATTGTTTATGCATTGGCGTTGTGAGCGCCATAGCCGACTTCTCCCAGGCGTGACGACGAAAGCTTGTCCGATGCGACAAGTCGAGGAGGAGCAACGCCGGAGAATCGGCTATGCCGCCACAACCCGATCTATTCCTACTTTGGGGGACAGGACGGGTTGCTACGCATCACTGCGTCTCTCGGGTCGTCGACGCACCGCAAAGGGTGCGCCTTCCTCCTCGTTCCTTGCGCTGCTTGCAAGCCGTTCCTGTCGCCAGCGCAGAAACAATATCAACACGACCTAAGATAAGCTTTGTGATTCCGGCATGGTTAAACCGGACTCGGGCTTAATTTTGTTTTGATCAGACAAGTCTTCGACAGACACGGGGCTTGGAGCCGGAGAAATGAAAATATTTTTTAGCTCCGGCGCCTCAACCAAATTTCCGTAATAAAAGATAACGCAACCACGGCTTCCTTCCCGCTCACAAGCTTCCCAAACCCCGTCAAATCCGGAGGGATTTTCCAAAAATTTATACGTCCCTACCGCCAAATAAACTTTGCCGAAATCAGCTGTTTTCTTTCTCGCGCCTTCCACGTATTTTTTAAATTCATCCAAGTCATCCGGATAATTCATCATCGTCACAAAGTCAACATACCCGAGATTAATCCATTCCGCCCAGTCCTGAAAAGCCTCTTCGCGGGCGCGTACATAAGGCGCGCAGCCTGTCGCTGAGACCTGAATCTGAGAATTCACGCTTCGCGCGCGAGCGACAGCAAGCCTGACAAGCTCCGTCACCTGATCACGCTTCCACTTCCGCCAAACTTCCGTTTTTTCGTTGAAGCTTGTCTGCTCCGTCGCGCGTGCAAACCTCTTTAAATTTTCCATCGTATGCCCGTAAGCGGGCTCGGTGTCGGGGTAACGGATATAATCAAGCTGAATACCGTCCAAATCGGAATAAGTTTTCACGATTTCGACCACGAGCTTCACAAGCTCGGAGCGAACACGCAAATCACCCGGCTCAAGCCAATACTGATTATCGATCAAATAATCCGTGATTTCTTTTTTATCTTTTTTGTTGCGGGTCAAAATTTCACGCCCATATCTTTTCAAAATCGGCGCGTCCGCGTTGGAGCCCAAACTCATCATATTGATCCAGGCATGCACTTCTAAATCCGCTGCGTGCGCCTCACGTATCAAAAGCGCAAAAGGATCCTCGCCGACTTTTTCAAACGCGCTCTGATAAGGCGCGGAATCACCCAGGGCTGAGGGAAACCATGCTTTGCCCTCACGGTAAATCTGAACAAAAAGTTTTTTGATCCCCGCCTTTTTAGCAAAGGCAATCATTTCAAGCATGGCATCACGGCTGGTTAGAACAGGCGGGTTTTCAATCACCGAAACAAAAAGACCGCGCTCGGGAACGTCCGCGAATAAAGAAAGCGGAGTGAGACAGAGAGTCAAAAGAATAAGAAGGCGCTGAAAAATCATGCCAAATGGTACTGGTTTCAATCGCTTAAAGTCAATCACACTCGAAAAAACAGAAAACACCCGATCAACAAAAAAATTAAAATCCAACGCGAGCGGAAAGATGAATCTGATTACGGTTTTTGTCAGAGGATGGGTCTCCAAGGGGAATGCCGTAATCAAACTGAATATTGAAATCCGGTGAAACATAAAACCGCGCGCCAAATCCCGTGCCGGCCAGAGTTTTGGTGGTTTCAGATCCGGCATTCTGCCGTTTATAATTGAAAACTTGTCCCCCTTCGATAAAACCAACCAGCGAAAAAGCATCACGCATTTTTTTATTTTTCATTCCCGGTACATTCCAGCTATGCGGAATAAAATAAGGCGGTACGCGTAATTCGGTCGAAAAACTGTACCCACTGTCGCCCGAACTGTCATTTTCAGGATACCCACGAATGGAAAACATACCGCCCATATTCATCTGCTCTAATGAATTTAACGGCGAAGGGCTGTATTGTCCCGATGCCTGCATCACCAAAATAGATTGATAAGGTAAGCGCTGTAAACGCGCGACATTCGCGGTTCCGTAAACAAATTGCCCGCCGGAATCAAGCCGGCTCGCGGCGCCGTCATATTTCGACGAACCGCCCATAAAATGCGGAATCCCGACATGTAAATCAGCCGCGCCGAATGTCTGCCCCCATTTATCATAATAGCCCGCGCGCGGTCCGATCACAACGGCCCGTGAACGGTCAAAGGACAACTGCTGATCGCTGATTAAAGTGCGCGAATCTTTTACTTCAAACCGCAAAGCTCCGTCCAAATAAAAACGATCGGTGCGGATAAAATTCTGAGTTACGCCGGGAATCACACTCCAGGATTTTCCCTGAACGTCAAACTCACGTAGACTTTTTTGCAGACGGCTTTGTGCCACCGATGCCGCCAAACTGAAAATGGTTCCGGTCCTCAAAATAGGAAATTCATAATAAGCCGCACTTCCGACAATAGCCCCCTGTTCTGCCAGAGTAAAATTTGCCTGAAGACTGTCGCCAAAGCCCAGCAAATTATTGTGCGTTAAATGCGCCATATGCCGCGCACGATGCGTCAGTTTCGTACCGCGCAAATTAAATTCATAAGAAAGATGCACCGGAAATTTGTCTTTTGCCTTCAGCGTAATATTTGTTGTACCTGTTTCTTCGCCGGGCTCCAGATAAGCTTTTACTGCGCGGTCGGGTTCGAGATTAATACTGCGCAAAGCGCCTTCAAGCTCAGACATTTCAAAAAAATCACCCGCTGCCAGAGCGATCCCGCCCAAATAAACCTTCTTTTTGAACCAACGATTACCTTCAACATCCACTTTTCCCACGCGCCCTTCCATGACTTGGATAGTCACAATCCCGTCTTTCACTTTCTGCGGCGGAATATAAGCTTTTGTGGTCGTGTATCCATAGTGACGGTAATACGCTGTGACCAAATCAGCCAGACGCTCCAAATCACCGAAAGAATTTTTTTTATCTTCAAAGGGCTGGGCTAAAGCATGAACCTCTTGTTCGGGAATCAAAGTAGATCCTTCGATCACAATTTTTTTAACGAGAAAAACAGGTCCTTCGTCTTTTTTAGGCTTTTCCTCTTTTTCTTCCTCTTCAATGACAGGTTCCTGAGAAGTTTTAAGAAAACGATCTTCGTTCTGTTTTAAAAGGTCAGTTTGGGTTACAAGATCGCGAGTTGCACGCTCGGAATCAATTTGCTGGGAAAAAACAGAGGTTGCACTTACTAAAACAATTCCCGTAATCAAACAGAAAAATTTTATCGTTCTAAACATGCTGATTTCCTTATTAAATCCGCAAACGAGTGTGGCGAAGCTTGTCAAATTATATGGATCGAGCCGAATGGCGCTATCAAAATCTTATGAAATATCTGCGGCAATTTATTAAGCACCTATCGGTAAAGAACCGCCGCTAGTAAAAGAAATATCACCGGTACATTCACCGGAACCTGCGCAAGTAACCTGGGTTGCAAAAGTATGCCCGCTGACGCCGTTACCGTAAATCGGACCTTCTGCGCCTTCAGCTTGCGAAATTCCATTTTCATCTGTGTTTTTATTTTGCTCTGAAGATGGTTCGTCACTGCTACTGCTATTTCCACTTTCGTCTGTTGAATGAGAGCTTGGGCTTGAGTTTGATTTGGATCCTGAACCGGAACTATTTCCTTGATCCTTTACAGTAGAAGCATTTCCATAACCGCTCATTGTGCTAATAAATTGATTGCCAATAATTTCTTGGGGTCTGTTATCGGCAATCTCATTCAAAATAACCTCAAAACCATTATCAGAAGAAGGTTCTGTCAAGAATACCGGCAAAGGAATTCTGACTTCATCCTGCCAGAGAAAATAAGGCAAACTCGCCTCATCCGCATCAGGAACTTCATCAATTTTCCAAATCGTGTCAAAATCCCAACCCGCGTCGGTAAAATTTTCTTTTACGATCATTTCTGAAGTTGCTAATCCTGTCAGTCCGGCGATACCCAGCACACCTGTTTCATGAACATTATCAAAAAAACTATTCACATAAGTGCCCAGCAAATCTCCAGAAAAAGAAGCTGATACTGCGCCGGACGAATAAGCATTGGTAACACTTCCACCCGTGTTCGTTCCTACAAAACCACCGAAAGTGCTGGCACCCGTTCCTGTGACTCCACCCGTTGCATAGGCATTTACAATCGTGCCTGTATTTTTACCAACAAAGCCGCCGACAGAACTCAAACCCGTGACAAGGCTATTTGAAAACGCCCGCAAAATATCTCCGGCGTTCTGCCCGATAAATCCGCCGACAAAATTTCCCGTGGCTGTTACCTCTCCGAGAGAATACGATTCGGATATTTCACCCGTATCATTATATCCGGCAAAGCCGCCGACATAGTTTCTTCCTTCAACATCACGATTGGAATAAGAACCTGCAATATCACCCGACTCATTGTAGCCGATAAAACCGCCCACATAATCGCGGCCTTCGATCGGGTCATTGACTTCAGATTGATTGGGAAGGCCTTCATTTAAAATGACCGTACGCGCGCTGGAATCTGAAATAGTGCCGCTTTCGTTATAGCCGATGAAACCGCCGACATAATCACCGGTCGCGGTCACGTTATTATGGATGTCAAAACCGGAAACCGTGGTGCTGTTAACGTAACCCACCAAACCGCCGGCATAATTCACTCCCGTGACGGTTCCAAGCTCCGGCAAATCTCCATCAAAAGAAATTGAGCCGCCTATACTAATACCAATCAGTCCGCCCGCGTAATTACCGTCAGCCTCAACATCACCCGTCGCGTAAGAATCGATAATATTGCCGGCTTGATGTCCTCCCATCAACCCGCCGACAGCGTTCGTGCCGCTGATATTTCCGGTTGCGTAAGAGTCGGATATATTGCCGGCATGGCTGCGGCCGATAAGACCGCCGACATATTCAAGACCCGTTACATCGCCTTCCGCGTAAGAATCTTCAATCGTCCCATTCACATGACGGCCGATAAGACCGCCGACATAATAAGCGCCTTCATTATTAACATCGCCGGTCGCGTAGACATCAGAAATGTTGCCGCTATTGTTGTAACCGATTAACCCGCCCGCGTAATCATCAACCGCTTCAACATTGCCTGTGGCGTGAGAATCCGAAACAGCGCCGCTGTTGTTATAACCCAATAAACCGCCCGCATAGCCGCCGGTCGCCGTCACGGTTTTATCCGTGAAATAACCTGAAATATCCGCGCTGTCGTTGTAGCCAATGAGACCACCGACATAATTACGGCCGGACACTTCACCGGCTGTCGATAATTCGCCGCTGAATTCAACACTGTCCGCGCCGTTGCGTCCA
This sequence comes from Candidatus Multiplicimicrobium inquinatum, assembly GCA_002344825.1. Taxonomy (GTDB): domain Bacteria; phylum Omnitrophota; class Omnitrophia; order Omnitrophales; family Aquincolibacteriaceae; genus Multiplicimicrobium; species Multiplicimicrobium inquinatum. Next base: position 70,701 of record DDUN01000034.1, read on the forward strand.
ATAAGACCGCCGACATAATCGCGACCCGTCACATCGCCGGTGGCATAACTGTCCGTCAACGGACTATTCTCGCTTAAACCGATAAGACCCCCAACGTAGTCGTTACCTGTCACCTCACCGGTTGCGTAAGAATTCGAAACGATGCCGCTCGCTTTATAACCTGTGAGACCACCGACATAATCAACATTCTCCGCATCAACATCGCCGGTCGCGTAAGAATCCGTAATCGAGCCGCTATTGTTGTAACCCAAAAGACCGCCAGCATAATCATCACTGCCTGTCGCCGTCACGTCGCCGGTGGCATAAGACCTTAAAATCGCGCCCGAAGTATGGGAGCCAACGAGTCCGCCGACATTACCCAAACCGGTGACATCACGCGTTGAATAAGAATCCGTGATATCGCCCGATTGGTTTAACCCGATGAAGCCGCCAATATAATTGGCTCCGGCTACGCTGATGGCGGTTCCCGTCGTATAAGAATTCGAGATATCGCCGCTGTCGTTTTGGCCGATGAAACCGCCGGTCTGCGCGCCCGTCGCGGTAATGTCATTATTGGTATGGAAACCGGAAATATTGGAGCTGTTGTTATAACCGATAAAACCGCCGACATAATTCGTTCCTTCCACGTCGCCGAAATCGGAAAGCTCGCCTTCAAAGCTAATCGTGCCGCTATTGTTGTAGCCGATGAAACCGCCCGCGTAGCTGGAGCTCGCGGTCACATCACCGGTGGAATACGAATCCGTAATAGCGCCGGCGTTATGATATCCGATAAAACCGCCGACACGATCGGCGCCGGAAACATCACCGGTCGCGTAAGAATCCGAGGTCTCGCCTCCGTTGCTGCGCCCGATGAGACCGCCCGCAATCGAACTGCTCGCTGTGACATCGCCGGTCGCGTAGGATCCGGAAACATCGCCCGATTCATTGATGCCGATAAGGCCGCCTATAGTTCCGCCGCCGCTCACATTGCGCGCGGAATAAGAATCCGTAACAGACCCCGTATTATTCGACCCGATTAAACCGCCGGTATTTCCGTTCGTGCCCGTAATCGCGGTCCCCGTGGTATAAGAATTCGAAACTTGGCCGCTATTGTTATAGCCGAGCAGGCCGCCGACATGATCGCCGGTCGCGGTAATCGCGGCGTTTGTATGAAAACCCGAAATATTCGCGCTGTCGTTGTAACCGATCATTCCGCCGATATAGGTCGCGCCGCTCACATCACCATAATTCTGCCATACTAATTCGCTATCATATGTAATGGTGCCGTGATTATTGCGGCCGATAAAACCGCCGGCATAATTTACGGCTGTCACATCGCCCGTCGAATAAGAATCCGTAATATTTCCGTTGTCATGAAAGCCCATGAACCCGCCGACATACTCATCCCCCGAAACATCGCGTGTCGAATAAGAGTCTGTGATATTGCCGCTAACGTGATAACCGATGAGCCCGCCGACATAATCGCCGTCGCCTTCAATTTCAGTTCCGGTTGAGTAAGAATTGAGAATATTTGCGTTGGTGTTATACCCGATCAAACCGCCGGCATAACTGCCGGTAGCAATCACATCATTGTTGGTGAAAAATCCATCCAGATTGGAGTTTGCATTTCGTCCGATGAAACCGCCGACATACTCTCCACCGCCGACACTGCCAAAATCGGGCAAGCCGCCTTCCATACTCTCAGGGTCAAATGTAATGATGCCGCCGTTGTTATAGCCGATAAAACCACCGACATAACTTTCCCGATAGACAAACTCTTCTTCATCTTCATCATAATAACCCGCTTTAACATCACCGGTGCTGTACGAGTCGGTAATATTTCCGGCCTGATGTTCACCAATAAATCCGCCGACATAACTTCCATCCGCTGTCACATTGCCTGTCGAATACGAATCCGTAATATTGCCGTTGCTATTGGTTCCAATAAAACCGCCCACCCAATAATCGGTTGCGATCACATTTCCGGTCGCGTAGGAATCTGAAATATCTCCTCCATTTTGATAGCCGATGAAACCGCCGACCCAACTGTCTCCGTCAATATCACCTGTCGCATAAGAATTCATAATCGTGCCGCTATCATGCTCTCCAATAAATCCGCCGATATAATCTCTGCCGGTAGCATCCGCCAATGAATGGGAGTTTGAAATAGTCCCGCTCGAATGACGGCCGGTAAAACCACCGACATAATAATCGCCTTCAACCGCGCCGCCGGCTCCTACATAAGAATTGGTAATATTTCCTCCGGAGTGATACCCAATAAAACCACCGGCATAATCTTCATCCGTAGAGACAGAAACATTCGCTCCAACAAAAGAATTAGAAATATCGCCGCTTGCGTGATAGCCAATCAAGCCGCCAACATACTCATCGTCCGCTTGCACCACAGCACTAGCTCCGACAGACGATCCGGAAATACCGCCGACATTGTGCCCAACCAAGCCGCCGGCCATGTCGCCATCCGCCGTAGTATCCCAAGCTCCGTCATAATAAGAGTCATATTCACGCGAATCATCATTCGCGGTTACTTCAGAACTTGCACCCACAGAAGAATCAGAGATTGTGCCGCCTTCTTTATAACCCACCAAACCACCGGTTCTCAAACCGCCTGTCACGGTTCCCTGAAAAGAAGAGTTTGAAATGGAGCTATTTTCATCCATGCGGCCGATCATGCCGCCCGTGCGAATACCTCCGGTAATATTGAAATTACTTAAAACTAAATTGGTAATCGCTGAACCGATGGCCATCCCAATAAAACCGGAATTAATGTAATTTTCATTATCCGAAATCAAGCCCGACAAAATTTCACTGCCGCCGTCAAAAGCATTCACGCGCAAAGTCGGAATCATAAAATAATGTGTTGTTGATAAATCAATTGCGTCCGTAATGAGAAAATCAAGGTTTTCACTTGTGCCGGTATTCACAAACGGCAAAATATTTTTTAAATCCTGCAAACTCGTAATTAAATAATTGCCATCCCCGTCCGTCCCGAGATAGTCATCAATATCAAGCGCAGCGCGACCGCCGCCAATCCAATCATCGAATTGCCCTTCATAAATTCCAAACGCGTTGACTCGATTTTCAACTCCGTTCCCCGCATCACCATCACTGTCAATCAAGACATCATTAATGTTGTAATAAGAATTAGTAATGCTGTCATTGTCCGTGTAAAAACTTCCGACAAATCCATAGGCATTCCCCTCATTCGCGCTGACATCTCCAAGGCTGTAAGAACCGCCAATAGTGCCGTCATTGTCGCCCACAAATCCGCCGACATTAAACCGTCCACTTACGCTCAGCTCCGTGTGAGAATCCTGAATATCGCCGTCATTGTTCCCAACCAACCCGCCGACATATTTTCCGCCGCTAACACTCCCTGAGATTAAATGCAAATCAGTTACATCGCTGACATTGTGACTAATAAAACCAACATTCACAAAGTCATCCATATCTAAAGCCAGGTTTGAAATATTGAATCCGCCGCCGTCGAACTCCGCGACATTTAAATAAGGAATTGTAAAATTAAGTTCATCCATATCGATATTGGCTGTAATCGCGAAAGATAAAGCGCTCGAGCTGCCGGCAAAAGCCAAAAAGTCTTTTAGATTGGTTAAAGTACCAATTTCATAGTAGCCGCCGTTTAAAGTCAAATAATCCGCCACATCAAGCGCGACATAGCTTCCATCAACCCAATCCTGGTATTGCGCGTCATAAATTCCGAAACGAGTAACACGGCTTTCTCCGTTGATATCAACTTCATCGATGTTGTAATAAGAATTTGTTACTGTGCCGCCGCTGTTGCCGATAAGACCGCCCCCATAGTTGTAGTCATACCGATTACTGCCGTCGATGGTGACATTGCCGGATGAGTAAGAGTTTTGAACCGTTCCGTTATTGCCTCCCGCTAAACCGCCGGCATAAACGTCCGCACGAACAGTTCCGGTTGCATAAGAACCTGAAATCGTTCCGCTGTTCCAACCAACCAATCCGCCGGCATATTCGCCGTCATCGTAATCATCACCATCCTGAGTATTGCGATCCGCCTCGACCGTTGCCGAAGAATAAGAATTTGAAATAATTGCATCTGAGCTTGTGTAACCAACGAGCCCCCCAACATAATCATCACCATACGCGCTGCCCGTAGAATAAGATGCTGAAACAGTTCCATGCACCTGTCCTCCAATCAAGCCGCCAACATAATCTGATCCTAAAACAGCTCCTTCAGCATAAGAGTTCGTAATATTCGTATTCGTAGCATGATAACCAACCAGTCCGCCGACATAAAATGATTCATCGTCATTGTCGTTATAACCGGTTACATCTCCCGTGGCATGCGAACCGGAAATAGCACTTGAGTTATGTCCGACTAACCCTCCAAGATAATTCGCGCTTGAATTACTTTGAATCGATACATTTCCATCCGCGTAGACATTCGTCAATGCGCTGCCTGATTCATTCTGACCAATCAAACCGCCGACCTGGTGGCGGCCGCGAACATTTCCGGTAGCATGAGAGTCTTCAATGGCGCTGCCCGACGCGTTATATCCAACCAGCCCGCCAACATTATCAGCATCGAAACCATTTTCATTGCTCACATTACCGGTGGCATAAACGTCCGTGAGCGCGCTGTAATTGGTACCAATAAGACCGCCGGTACGACTCCGGCCCGTGACAGTTCCCGTGGCATAAACTAAGGTGAGCGCATTGCCAGTCGCATTTTCGCCGATAAGGCCTCCGGTGTGGCTGCGTCCCGTCACATTTCCGGTTGCATACACATCGGTCACCGTCGAACTGTCTTCATTGCGGCCGATAAGACCGCCTGTGTAATCCTCGCCGGAAACAGTCCCGGTAGCATACGATCCGTCGATCGTGTCATAATTTCTTCCAACGAGACCGCCGGTGAAATACCCTCCGGTAACAGAGGCCGTGGAATAAGAATCTTCAATCGTTCCGTCATTGCGCCCGACGAGACCGCCGGTATGGTAACCGCCGCTCACGCTGCCGGTCACATAAGAATTGGAAATTGAACCTTCGTTGAAGCCGGTAACACCGCCCGTGTACTGTCCGCCGCTGATCGAAACCGTCGTCAACCGGACATCATCAATCACACCCGCGGATCCCACGGAGGCGAATAACCCTATATATTCAGTACCCGAACGATTGATAGTCAGATTTGAAATTGTCTTGCCATTACCGTCGAAACTTCCTATAAATTGGCTCGCAGAGCTTCCAATTGGATCAAAATTAAAATCAGAACCATTGATGTTGTTGGCCAGCCTGTAATATGCGCCCATGCTGGAAATATTCTGTAGCTGGGAAATGTCATGAATGATGTAAGGCGCGCCCATGGTCCCGAGCCCAACTGTCTTCACAAAAAGAACCGCGAGTTTTGTGAGGAAAGTTGCCACACTGATATCATTGACGGTGGTGGAAGAAGTAAATGTCGGCGTAGAACCATTCTGACTTCTTTCCAGCGTTAAAGTGCCGATCCCAGACAAAATCCCTACCGTGGAATCTTCCGAAGCACGCAAAGTTAAATCATGCGCATTGCCGGTAATTGTCGCTGTGGAATCCATGAGAAAAGCGCCGGAACCATTCTGATCACTGTCCGCCCAAAAAGTCGTATCACCTGTCATATTCAGCGTCACGCCCGCGTTAATCACTATGTTGATCTCATCGCTGATGGCTCCGGACACATCTGTGTCATCAGTATAGGTAATCGCGTTATCAAGATTATTAATCGAAGATTGATCGACTTCAAAAATACCACCCACATTAAAACTTGCGCCTTCTTCATGCAGAAAATTGGTCCTGAGCGTTCCTTTGGAATCAATACCCCCGTCGGCCACAAACTCAACCTGACCATCACGCTCAACCGCGCGGCCAGCCTGCACAACACCTTCATTATTCACAATGCGGTTTAAAGTTTTATTGAGCAACTTTGCCGTCATTTCAACTTTTCCGCCGTCCGCGCGTATCTCTCCGGTATTCGTAATTTGATCTACCGTATTTCCATCTGCATCTTTCAATTCATGCTGAAGTCCCTCATCCACGACAAGGTTGATTAGCCCCTGCTGATCGAAGCTGACAGAAATTTTTTCTCCGGAACCTAAAGCAACACTGCCGAGATAAGCCGTGATTTTTCCGGTGTTCTGAATTTTATCGGCAAGAAAAATAATATATCCGCCATCCGCGGCTTGAATATCCGCCTGATTAAGAATCTCGGCGGCATTCGCGCCCTGCATTTTTTCAAATGAAAACTGATTCGTAAGAAATAATTCGTTTTGAATATTCAATGTGGAAGCAATCAAAGAGGCAACGTTGATATTCGCGGCCTGCGCGATGTAAACACCCTGCGTGTTCACCAAAACGATTTTGCCTTCAGCCAGAAGAGAGCCGATCCAGTTTGTCTGACTGCCTGTCATATCGCGCAAAAGTGCGTCATTGTTTCCGACGAAGCGAACGGTTTCATGCGCGAGAATGCTGGTGTCGCCTTCAAAAACCGCGCGGCTATTCATCGTGACAGTAGTGATATCTCCCTCTTTTGAAATAACCGCGTCGCCTTCCGTAACCTGAACATCGAAAGCAAAGGCAGCATGGGGAAAAATATTCCAGAAAATAAAAATAAATGCGGTCAGAAAAGCAGCGGCGCGTTTAAACCATGTGTTTGAAGTCATCATCATGAAAACCTGCTCATTTATTACAAAGATGAGAGTTGTTTTAATTCTTACAAAAGTAATTTTAATTAACTATTATTAATTTTTCAACCCTTTTTATATAAAAATATAACTTTAATAATCTCTAAAGACCTACTGTGTCAAAATGAGTCATTTCTAGAGACTCAAAGACTAAAAACAACCCGCAAGACTATTAATCTACCGCCTTAAAGTTTAAAACCCAATGCGTGCGGAAAGATGAATTTGATTGCGGTCACCGTCGGTGGAAGGATCGCCAATGGGAATACCGTAGTCGAATTCAATATTAAAATCGGGCGAAATATAAAAACGCGCTCCAAAACCGGTTCCCACAAGCGCGCGGTTTTTCTCCGAAGACGGAAGCTGACGTTTTTGGTTAAAA
>DDUN01000060.1 GCA_002344825.1 Candidatus Multiplicimicrobium inquinatum
TAAACGAGCGCGGAAATAATCAATTGTCAGCTTAAGCCCGTCTTCCAAATTAACCTGAGGCGACCAACCTAACTTCAGCTGGGCGGTTGTAATGTCGGGCTGGCGAACCCGGGGATCATCTTCCGGCAAAGGCTGATAAACAATTTGACTGCCGGATGCGGCAACCTGAATGACTTTTTCAGCCAACTGCAACATCGTCAGCTCATTGGGGTTTCCGATGTTAACCGGCTCATGCAAATCAGAAAGCAAAAGCTTTGCAATGCCCTTCGTTAAATCAGAAACATAACAAAGACTGCGGGTTTGACTGCCGTCGCCAAAAACCGTAACCGGCTCCCCCTTGAGTGCCTGAGTGAAAAAAGCAGGAATGGCACGGCCATCCTGAAGACGCATCCGCGGCCCATAAGTATTGAAAATGCGGACAATTTTTGTATTCATCTTGTGCGCCCGGTGATAAGCCATGGTTAAGGCCTCTCCAAACCGCTTGGCTTCGTCATAAACGCCGCGGGGACCGATCGGATTAACATTCCCCCAATAGGTTTCTTTCTGGGGGTGCTCCAGCGGATCGCCATAAACCTCAGATGTCGATGCAAGCAAAAAAACAGCATTCTTTTCTTTCGCCAAACCAAGAGCATTATGAGTGCCATAAGAGCCGATTTTGAGCGTTTTAATGGGCATTTTAAGGTAATCGAGCGGGCTTGCAGGCGAAGCAAAATGCAGGACAAAATCAATAGGATCGGGAAAGTGAATGGGCTCAACAATATCATGCTCAACTAAACGAAAATGAGAATCGTGCTTGAGATGGGCAATGTTTTGGCGGTCACCGGTCAGAAAGTTATCAAGCGCCACGACATCATAATCTTGCGACAAAAAGAGGTCGCATAAATGCGATCCTAAAAAGCCGCTTCCGCCGGTAATTAAAATCCGCTTCCGCGCCATAAGGCTAAAGTCTCACAATCTTCTTTGAATTAAAATTTTTAAGCACGTTGCGCGTGTCAAAAATGAGCCGCGCTTGTTTTACCACCGAAGCGTAATCGAAAAGCTCATGATCGGTTGCGATTAAAACTAAATCAGCGGCGCGAATTTGCACGGACTTAAAAGCAATGGATTTATATTTTTTAGCGCCGATTGTCAGGCTGGGCACATGGGGATCTGAATAGCTTACAACGGCACCTAAATGCTCGAGCTGTTCGATAATTTCAAGCGCCGGTGATTCGCGGACATCTTCAATATTCTTCTTGTAAGCGACCCCCAAGATTAAAATTTTAGCGCCATGAAGGGCTTTCTTCGCGTACTTGCTTAATGCCTGTCCTGCCTGCTGAACCACAAACGCAGGCATTGCTTTATTCATGGCCCCCGCCAACTCAATAAACTTAAGTTCGGTTCCATGGTAGCGAGCCTTCCAGGACAAATAAAGCGGGTCAACACCGATACAGTGCCCGCCAATGCCGGGACCGGGATAAAAGGCCATAAATCCAAATGGCTTTGTTTTGGCAGCATCGATCGCTTCCCAAATATCAACATTAAGAGATTTTGCCGCCATCGCAAGTTCATTCATCAAACCGATATTCACGATACGAAAAGTATTTTCAAGCAGCTTTGCCATTTCCGCGGTTCGTGAACTTGAAACCGGAATCACGGTTTGCATGACATGCGAATAAAGCAGACTTGCCAGCTTAGTACATTGCGGCGTAATTCCCCCGACGACCTTAGGAATATTCTGAGGTTTATACTTTGCGTTACCCGGATCAATCCGCTCAGGAGAGAAACAAAGAAAAAAGTCTTTGCCCGCTTTACGTCCCCCTTTTTCAAAAATGGGCAGCAAAACTTCATCCGTTGTGCCGGGATAAGTTGTACTTTCCAGAATAATTAACTGACCTGGCTTACTGTTTTTTTGAATCGCTTCGGCGGCACTGATTACAAAAGACAAGTCAGGATTTTTAAGACGATTCAGCGGCGTCGGAACACAAATAATCACCGCCTCAGATTGACGAATGCAAGCCGGGCTCGACACGGGATTAAACAGTTTGGACCCGACCGCGGCTTTAACTTCCTTGGAGGCAATATCACTGATATAGGACTGACCGCGGTTCAGAGCATCAATTTTTTTAACGTCTAAATCGAGACCGAAAACTCGAAGTCCCTGTTGGGCGAACAATAATGCCAAAGGCAACCCGACATATCCCATGCCGATAACCGTTACGGTTGCTTTTTGTTGATCGATCTTTTGATAGAGCTTTTTGTAATAATCCATAAATTTATTTTGAATTTGTGTATTCTTCTTTTAAAAAATCAGTTAATGCGTCTTGCCATGGGCGCATTTGCAACCCCAAACATAGTTTAGCTTTATCTAAATTTAAAACAGAATTTGCCGGACGCTTCGCGGCGCGATTGAGCTCTTGAGATGAAATCTCATGCGTTTTCACCTGCGAATATCCGCAGCGATCAAGTAAAAATCGCGCGTAGCCTAACCAATTTACTTCTCCGCTGTTTCCAATGTGAAATGTCTGCTTATTATACTGATCGAGCAGGTTTTTGCGAGAAATCAGTAACTCCGTCAAACTTACGGCAACATCCCGCGTCCAGGTTGGCCGGCCTCGTTGATCCCCCACAACCGACAGTTCATTTTTTTGAGCTGCTTGTTTGAGAATGGCTCCCGGAAAATGCTGCCCATTTTTACCATAAAGCCAGGTAACCCGAAAAACTATAAATTGATTTGATTTTTTTTGAAGCGCCTCTTCCGCCCAAGCTTTGGTCTGACCATAATAGTTAATCGGCTGGATAGGATCATCCTCAACATATTCCCCTTCTTTATCTCCCGAAAAAACATAATCCGTGCTGAAAAAAATTAGAAAAGCCTGAATTTCATTACAAATTTCAATTAGATTCTCAACCACTTCCGTATTTTGCTTTTTCGCACTGCCTTTCCAAGCTTCATCTTCACAAGCATCCACTTTTGTAAATGCCGCGGCATGAATCACGATGTCCGGTTTGATTTCGATAAATTTTTGGCGGAGAGAATCCTTATCGGTTAAATCAAGATTCAGAGGAATGTCCGAGCCGGCTGAGGAAGTGTGAGAATGACGGCTGAGCCCAAAAACTTTGAAATGAGGGGTCAGAGCTTTGACTAAATCGGTGCCCAGCATGCCGGCTGAACCCGTAACGAGAATTGTCTTAATAGGAGATGGGATCAAATCTAATTATTTATTCGTATACTTATTCTGCTTGAGTGGCTTCCACCAATCTTCGCGAGACTGATACCACTCAATGGTATGCTTAAGACCGTCCTGAACATTGTAACGCGGTGAAAAACCCAAAGCTTTGACCTTTGAAAAATCAAGCGCGTAACGAAGATCATGGCCGGGACGATCCGCGACGTATTCGATTCGGCTTTCGTCGAACCCCATATTTTTAAGGATTGCGTGCGTAAGTTCCAAATTGCTAAGCTCATTATCCGAACCAATGTTATAGACTTCGCCCAAATTGCCCTTCTCGAAAACCAAATGCAGCGCGCGGACAGCGTCGTCAACATGAATCCAATCGCGTCGGTTCACACCGGTTCCGTACAGCGGCACTTTCTTACCGGCCAGAAGGTTTGTGACAAACAAAGGAATCACTTTCTCGGGATATTGATACGGGCCATAATTGTTTGTGCAGCGCGTAATGATGGCGGAATACCCGTAAGTTTCGCGGTACGCCCGAATCAACAAATCAGCGGAAGCTTTGGAGGCGGAATAAGGGCTATTCGGTTCAATCGGGCTGGCTTCCGTGAATTTTCCCTGAGCAATGGACCCATAAACCTCATCGGTCGACATATGTAAAAACCGTTTCACGGAATATTTTTTCGCGGCGCGCATCAAAGTTTCCACGCCCAAAATATTGGTTCGTAAAAAATCGTCGGCATCATCAATGGATCGATCCACGTGCGTCTCCGCGGCGAGGTTAATCACGCCGTCAACACGGCTCATCACTTTATCCATGGCAGAAACATCACAAATATCCGCCTGAACAAATTCAAACCGGGAATTGCCGCGGAATTCTTCAATGTTGGCAGGGTTACCGGAATAGCTCAACCGATCAATACAAACAATCGAGTAATCTGTTTCACGGATCAAATGGCGTATTAAATTCGAGCCAATAAATCCACAGCCGCCCGTGATCGCAATTTTCATTTTTTTCTCCGTGTTTCTTGCGCGCGTATCAGCTTGGCAGAGTGGGTTAACGATTCAAAAGTACCGGCGTCACTCCAAAAGCCCTGTAGCATGTCATACTCAAGCAACCCCTTCTTCAAATACCAATTATTCACGTCCGTAATCTCAAACTCGCCTCTTCGTGATGGTTTTAAATCAGAAATAATTTCAAAAACCTGTTCATCGTACATATAGATACCGGTTATCGCATAATGGCTCTTGGGCTTCTTGGGTTTCTCTTCGATAGAAACAATACGATTACCTTTCAGTTCGGCCACACCGAAACGCTCAGGATCCGGAACTTTTTTCAGCAGAACGCGGGCACCGGCTTTTTGTTTTTCAAACTTCTGTACAGCTCCCCGAATACTCGAACCGATAATATTGTCACCGAGCATCACAACCATTTTTTGACCATTGGCAAAATGTCTGGCAAGGCGCAAAGCATCCGCAATTCCGCCCTCACCCTCCTGATAAGCAAACGAAACATGATCAAGCCCCATACTGCGGCCATTTCCAATCAATTTTAAAAAATCTCCGGCCGAGTTACCGCCCGTCACAATCATCAGCTCTTTTACTCCCGCTTCAACTAACGTCTCAATCGGATAATAAATCATCGGCTTGTGGTAAACCGGTAGCAAATGTTTATTCGTCACCTTGGTCAACGGAAGCAATCTCGAGCCTAATCCTCCCGCAAGAATCACGCCTCTCATTTTTTGGCTCCTTTACAATGAACTTCCGGGCGGCCCATACTGAGATAAGTCCACCCGCGCGCCTTCATTTCCTCATAAGCATACATATTACGTCCATCAATCAAAATAGGCTTTTTCAATGTACGTTTCAACTTATCAAAATCTAAATTTAGAAACTCGCTCCATTCGGTCAGAATTAAAATCGCATCCGCACCTTTAGCCGCAAGGTAGGGGTTTGCGGCATATTTCATCTTTTTAAAGAAAGGCTTCGCCTTGTCCATGGCTTCAGGATCATACGCGGTAATAACAGCGCCTGCTTCCTGCAAACGAGGAATAATTCGTAATGAGGGGGCTTCACGCATATCATCGGTATCAGGCTTAAACGCGAGCCCTAAAACTGCCAAACGTTTCCCTTTGAGCGCGCCCAAGGCAACACGCACCTTATCCACAAAATATTTTGAAAGCGAGTCATTCACGGTTAAGCACTGCTTTAACATCTCAAATTGCACTCCGTTTTTTTGTGCAATCCGGTAAAACGCGCTTAAATCTTTCGGGAAACAAGATCCGCCAAATCCAATCCCCGCGCGGAGAAAATGAGGGCTAATGCGGGAATCCATCCCCATCCCCTTAGCAACCTGCTCGACATCTGCGCCTACGGCATCACAAACCTGAGCCAACTGATTCGCGAACGTGATCTTAAGCGCTAAAAAAGAATTCGACGCGTGTTTGATCAATTCCGCGCTGCGAATATCCGTGGTGTAAACCGAAGATTTCAGAGGCGCATAGATTTTTTTTAAAATAGATTCAGCCCGCGACGATTGAACACCGATCACAATACGATCGGGATTGAGTAAATCCTGGATTGCACTGCCCTCACGCAAAAATTCCGGATTAGAAGCAACATCAAATGGAATCCCTTTACGGATATTCTTTTGAATAACTGTTTTAATCCACTCGCCCGTTTCAACCGGAACCGTGCTTTTCTCAACAATAAGACGATAATCCCGCATATGCGTAGCAATTTCCTTGGCGACATTACCGACATAAGTTAAATCAGCTTCGCCATTTGGCTTCGGAGGTGTATGAACGCAGATAAAAAGAACATCGCACTTTGCCACCGCGTCCGCAGTGCTGGCACTAAAACTAAGACGCCCCGCTTTGACGTTTGTTTTGATCATTTCGGATAGTCCGGGCTCATAAATCGGAACCTGCCCCTTGTTCAAAGCGGCAATTTTCTTGGAATCATGATCCACACACACCACTGTGTGGCCCATGTGCGCGAAGCAACAGCCTGTTACAAGCCCAACATAGCCTGATCCAATCATACCTATTTTCATAACATCCGATCTTATTTCTATTTAATAATTAGTAAAGGTATGCCTGCGGAGAGTACCGAGAGCCATAGGAAGAAGAAAAGTATCCCTGCTGCTCATTTGAGCCGCCCACGGTTTGCCCGATCCGAGGATCAGAAATGGTGGCACGGTTTGCACCCGTGCTTAAATGAATGCCGGGCATGGATTGCATACGGAGATTAAAAAAGACTTCTTTATTGCTGTCATCAATCAACGAATCACGCATATTGAAACCAAAGTCGAGGAGTAAATCACACCCTAAATTTCGCGTCGCGGAAATTTGCCATTCTTCAAAATTGGCATGCGTTGCGTTCCAGCGGGCATAAGCGGCAACAAGCCAAATCGGATTGATCTTATAGTGCCCTTCAATGACAAATTGATTTCCGTCAACCGGCCGCTCCGTCGTTGTCGACGTTGACAAAAATTCGGCGCCTTCACGCTGAATTTGCTTGCGGCTCGCGTACCGATGTCCAAACAAAAACCGCCAACGATCCCGCTGAAAAATAAGATCCTGACTAAATTTCCCGATTTGCCCATAACCCAAATCATGCTCAACGCGTGTCTCATAAAGTAGCCAATTATAGGGGCGCAGAGTTAATTCACTTCCCAATGCTGTAAACGTGCTATCACGACCGTCTAAAGGCTTAACATCGTAGCGGACAAATGTGTTCATACTAACGATATCAACTCGCTTCATCACTCCGTCCACAACACGTTTTGTCTGGAGACGGTTATCTATACCCAGCTGAAGCTTCATTGTATTGCCATACTGGTCTAAAGAATCAAACGTATTCAATTTCCCCGGTTTGAGCGTGGTGCCGACAGCCTCCGCTTGAAAATTAGGCTCAAAAATATGCCGCAACTGATTAATCTCCATACCCCATTTATGCACGTTAGTCGTATGGGTCTTATAGTACTGCTGACGCAAATCAAACCCGGCGTTAATCACTCCGCGCAAATGCTCGCGGTCACCTGTTTTGTCCTGGCTGTAGTAAGTCGTTCGAAGCCCCGTAAAAGGAGTCAGCTTTGCGAAATCCCACTTAATCGGATAATAGAACTGAGTCACCGCATCCGTACGCACAACCTCTTCTGTTCGGGAATCACGGCCAAAACGCTTGGTTAAATTATCAAAGTTAAACTGACTCTGGTTATAAAGCCCCTCGGTGAACACCTGCTGATTTTTAAAATCCGCGCGCACCTGCGGCAAACGCTCAATCGTCTTTTCATAGTCATTCATCTTCTTCTCATTGTGAACAAAGACACCGTACTTCTCCGTATTATGCGTCATTGTTACAAAGGAACTGGGCTGAGACTCAGTTCGATTTTCACGCTGAAAAAAGTCCTGAAGAAAATATTCATCCGCGACACGGTGATACCGCAAAATAAGATGTGTTCCCGGAGAAAAGTCAGTGCGATGCCGCCACGTGATTCGGCCCCGGTCACGCTCTTCACGCACCGCGTAGGGATTTTCATTGCCAAGAAGATCTCGATATCCAGGAGTGGGAGCCTCTTTATCTTGAGTCCAATAAAGTTTTAAATCACCTGTCGCCCATTTTCCATAGTTATACTCTTGGCGAAGCCCGGCACCAAAGCCCTTCTTTGAGCGCCAATCGCCATAAAGTTGCCCCCATAGATTTTTATTAATGTAATACCCCTTCATCACTCCTACATAGTAGCCAAAGCGGCTATTACGTCCGGCAGTAATGGCAAAAGGGATATGCGGCAAATTAAGCGGAATCACCATGAACGGGAGCCAAAAAACTTTTTTACCCATAACGTAAAGCCAAATGTTGCGGATAACCATTTTATCGCCCGCGTAAATCGTGGCCTGTTTCGCGCGCAATTCATAATTGGGGTTTTCAGAGCTGCAAGTTGTTATGGAACAATTCTTAAGAGTGTGCAGGCCTTGTTTTTTTTGCTCGACCTCAACGCCGGTTCCACGCCAGGGCATACTAACAAAGCGTCCATCGGGAAAGTTACCATGGTGATTTTTGAAATCGTAATAAACTTCAGATCCCTTTAAAGTAGGTTCTTCCCCTTTAAAAATCACCACATGTCCGCGCGCCAATGCTTTATTCGTTTGAGTATCCAGCTCGGCATAGTCAGAGGTCAGCTTCACATCACCATGGGTTAAAACAACATTTCCCTTCGCGATTAAAAGATTGCGAGGTTTGTCATACTCCAAAGTATCCGCAACGGCTTCAACCTCATATGCTTTGGCATCAAAAATTGAATCAACGGGGTTACGATTGGGAATCGCCGCATCTTGATTTTCAGGTTTTGAAACTTCGGGATTGGACGGATTGTCCTGCGCAAAAGCAATGGGACTCGTCAAAAGCGTAACCGCAACCATAAAACACGAAATTATTTTTTTCAATTTACACCCATTCTTTACTAACCATAACACGGTTACGTCCATCTTCTTTTGCCTGATAAAGACATTTGTCGGAAGCTTGGATCAGCCTATCGACAACACCGGCAGAATCTTCCGGCGACAATTTTGAGTTTTGCGGGTCATACGTGGCAATGCCCTGACTCACGGTGACCTTCGTCTCAACATGATAAATTTTAAACAAATTGCGCGCAATCGACGAGCGAATACGTTCAGCAACTTCTAAAGCATCCTTTTGACGCGTTTCCGGCATAACAACAATAAACTCTTCACCGCCATACCGTCCGACCAAATCAACCCGGCGGACATTCATCTTCAGTATCTCGGAAACACGTTTCAGGGTCGCGTCACCCACTAAATGACCGAATTCGTCATTATATCGTTTGAAATGATCAATGTCCAACATGAGCAAGGATAAAGGAGTTTTAAACCTCTGACTGCGCTTAATTTCTTCTCTAAGACGGTCCATAAAATGCCGGCGCACAAAAACGCCCGTTAAATCATCCACGATGGACAACTCACGGATTGTTTCATAAAGACTAATTTTTTTGACCAACAGCGCCAGAAAGGAACTTAAAACTTCGATTTTTGCCAAATCTTTTTCTTCCGCACCCGCAATTGAAAAAACAGCGTACAGATGATTCTGATCAAAAGCCGGAAAAAACCACCCCTGATCATCTCTCACCATTTGCCGTTTGGCTTCCAGCTTCGCAAGCAATTCTTCGTTCAATGTTTCGGACTCTTTCGTAATCACTTCGGACGGACGTATATCCAAAACACGAAACTTAACAGCTTCACCTTCTTTGCTTTTAAGCGGAATCCAAAGCGATACACGCTGAAAAGTCAATTCACGGGACAAAGATTTGGAGAGATTCTCGGCCAGATTTTCAAAATCCGCGGCTTCGCTTAATTCACGGGCGATTTCAAACAAATTCAAAAGGCTGGCGACCTGCCGCTCTAAATGATCCAAACTTTGCTGGCGCGACTCGTATTTTTTTTGAATCGACTCAAGCTCACGCTTCTTATCTTCCACCTCCTGCGATCGTGATGAAATGCGCGCATTAAAAACCCGCCGCACAGAAAATAAAATACAAGCGATTGCCGCACAAAGAAGCCAGAGGATCGCCACATAAGTAAAACCGGAACGAAATCCGAAATAAATTTGCCAAACGGCAAAGACAACTATTCCCGAAATAAAAAATATTTTTTCTTTTTTGATCCACCAATAAACAAGCGGCAAAACCCAAAAAGGAGTCAGTAGAAAATGATAAACGTAAAAATTAAGACTATACCGGGTTAAAAAATAAGAGCACAAAAACAAGCAAATTAAAGCCGTCAGGGAGCGCAGCATACTTGATTCCTCCCTGCTTTTTTAGCGGCATAAAGGGCCTCATCCGCTTTATGCACCAAAGCATCCATCTCTAAAGTATCATCGGGCAAATTTGCCAATCCGATCGAAACCGTCACGCGCACTTCCTGCCGGCGAACCTGAAACACAGTGCCCTCCACGGCGGTGCAAATCTGCTCGGCCCATTGCCGCGCCTGATCTTTGGACGCTTCCGGAAAAATAACCGCAAACTCTTCTCCGCCATAACGTGCAACGACCGCGCCTTCGGTAAATTTTGAAAGAACTTGTGTGAACTGGGTCAAAATAAGATCGCCCGCCTGATGCCCGAACTGGTCATTAAGCGACTTAAAATGATCCAGGTCGCACATCAAAACCGACAAAGGTTTGTGGGACGACAAGGCACGGCGGTGTTCTTCTTTAAGCCGTGCGTAAAAATAACGGCGGACATACAATCCCGTCAGCGAATCCCGAATCGCGAGCTCATTTGTTCTTTCATAGAGCATTGAATTGGAAATCGCGGACGAAGCTAAAGTGGCTATCGCGTCCAGCAACCGCAAATCGTCGTGGGTGTAAATATTCGAGTGTCTTGAATAGAGCCCAAAGGTTCCCATCACACGCCCGTCACTCATCAGCGGAGTCACGATAAGGCTGCGCAAACCTTCCGCGTTAATCTGGGTCTGTGACGCAAACCGAAAATCAGAATGAGCGTCCGTCACAATCAAGCGCTTACGGTTGCGAATCACCCACATATCGTATCCGTTGCCTTCCTGATTGGTAAACGGGTCCGCCGCCGAGCCCATGCTTTTCTTGGCAATCACAGGCAATCGGGCGCCTTCACTTTGCACCAGCGTAACGACGCAATAATTACCGCGGGAGATAAACTGAAATGCCTGATCAACGATCGTCTTGGTTACTTCTTCAATTGACAGCATACGCGCCAAATCTTCGGCCAATTTGCGCAAATTATAGTAAGTAGAATACTTTTCAAAAAAAACACTGATCCCCTCGCCCCTCAGCTTATATGACACCTGTAAGTCATTCAGCTGGTCCTGCGACTTTTCCAGGTCCGTATCCAGCAAGGCTCTTTCTTGCTCATAATTTCTGACCAAATAATAAAGCACCGAAATGAGGGCAATCAGAAACAAGGCACTCCAAAGAAAAATAGGCGCGGAGGCCGTAAAAGTGACAAAAACAATTAATCCCATGGATGCCGTCAAAAGAATATTGGCCGCAACCCAACGAAAAGCAAACCAGCTTAAAACCAACGGAAAGAAAAGAGCCGTCAGGGCGAGTGATATCTGAGCAAGTAAAAACGCGGGGTCAACCGAGCTTTCTAAAATGGTAAGCCGCTTGATGCAGAAGAACGCGATAAAAAAATAACTTACGACCGAAGCAAAAAGAAGAATATGCCGTCGGGGTAATCCGAACATAGCTTGCTTTATTTGAGAGCCACGCCGGTCTCAGGATCAAAAAAGTGGGCTTTACTCATGTCAAAAACAACCTGAACATCCTGGTTGGTTGTCGCGGTATCTTGATTTGAAACACGGACAACAAAATTACTGTCCCCCGCGTTAAGATAAAGATAAATTTCTGATCCCATCGGCTCAACGACATCCACGGTGGCGGTCAATGTGAACTCCGAACGCGCATCCTGGGCAAAAAGCTTGTCATAGATATCCTCCGGGCGAATTCCCATGCGAATTTTCTTCTTTCCGTAGCGTTGTATTTTTTCATAATCACTGAGAAGAACGCGCAGCTTCACTCCGCGGGAAGAAAAGAAATAATCCTGACCTTCGCGGCTAATTTCACCATTCAAAAAATTCATTGGCGGCGATCCGATAAAACCGGCTACAAATTGGTTGGAGGGATTTTCATAAAGAATAACAGGTTCATCCACCTGCTGAATCGCTCCGCGATTCATCACGGTAATACGGTCGCCCAGCGTCAAAGCTTCCACCTGATCGTGCGTCACATAAATCATGGTGCTCTGCAAACGATTATGAAGTTTTTGAAGCTCCATGCGCATTTGCACGCGCAACTTGGCGTCCAGGTTAGACAAAGGTTCATCAAATAAAAAAACTTTCGGTTTTCTAACAATCGCCCTTCCCACCGCAACGCGCTGACGCTCGCCGCCCGAAAGCTCTTTCGGTTTGCGGTTAAGATAATTAGAAATGCTTAAAATTTCAGCGGCTTCGTTCACGCGGCGGTCAATTTCCTTCTTCGGATATTTGCGAAGCTTTAAAGCGAAAGCCAAATTATCATAAATGGTCATATGCGGATAAAGCGCATAATTTTGGAAAACCATCGCAATGTCGCGGTTTTTAGCCGGAATGTCATTAACGAGAACATCATCAATAAAAATCTGGCCCTCAGAAATTTCTTCAAGCCCGGCAACCATGCGAAGCGTTGTGGATTTGCCGCAGCCCGAAGGCCCGACCAAAACCATAAACTCTTTGTCGGCTATTTCCAGATTAACGTTTTTAACAACTTGAACACCGTTTGAATAAGACTTACAAATATTACGAAGACTGACGCGGGCCATGGGGTTGCTCCTTATTTTCTTTTTGCCAAAAGCTCAAGCAAAAGCGCGAGCGAGGACTTAAGCTGAGACCGTGAAACCACGGAATCAACCATACCTTTTTTTAAAACGAACTCGGAAGTCTGAAAATCATCGGGAAGTTTTTGCCGAATCGTCTGCTCAATGACGCGCGGACCGGCAAAACCAATCAAAGCTTTGGGCTCGGCTAAAATAACGTCACCCAGGGAAGCAAAACTTGCCATGACCCCGCCCATTGTCGGATTTGTTAAGACGGATATATAGAGCAAGCCTGCTTTTTGAAACCGGTTAAGCGCCAATGAAGTCTTTGCCATCTGCATGAGACTAAGCGCCCCCTCATACATTCGCGCGCCGCCGCCGGAACCGGAAATAATAATCACCGGTAAACGCTTTTCAAGACAGGCTTCGATGAGCCGCGTAATTTTTTCACCGACCACAGACCCCATTGATCCCATAATAAAGCGTGAGTCGGTTACCGCTAATCCGCAGCGCTGACCTTCGATTTCGGCAAAACCGGTAATACAAGCATCTTTGAGACCTGTTTTTTTCTGGTCCTGCTTGATTTTTTCCTTATAAGACTTCACCGCAGAGAAATTAAGCGGATCCATGGAAATTAAACCGGCATTGATCTCCACAAAAGACTTGGAATCGGTAAGCTGAGCGATACGCTCCAACGCGCCGACAATAAAATGATAATCACACTTGGTGCAGACCAAGAGATTGTCTTTGAGCGCTTTATTAAAGATCACAGCATTGCACTCGGGACATTTTGTCCAGAGCCCTGCGGGAATGCTTCGTTTGCGTATCGGGCTAGCCGCGGAACTTTCAGCCATGAAGTTTGATGACCCTTACTTAAGTTTTAGATACAATAGCAAATCGTTCATGGAACGACCGACCGAGAATTATAAGAAAAACTAGCTCGAGCGGTCAATCTATTACTTCCGGGCCGGGGGCCGGGTTCACTCATGGATCAAAGAGCATTACAACAACAATCACAAAAGCTGCATCTGTCACCGCAGTTGAGGCAGTACCTTAAATTTCTCTATCTGCCGCAGATGGAGCTGAAGGAAGCCCTGCAGCAAGAGCTTTCAGAAAATCCGATTCTTGAGGAAATGACCGAATCGCCTCAGGCCGAAACCGAGCCATCCGAAACACAGGAAGATAAACGCGACGATTCCCCGCCGGATGAAACCTCAGATGAGTTCTCGCCCGAAATTGATTTTTCCCGAAAAAACAAACAAGACATGCAATCCCTTCATCAGTTTCAGGAAGTCTCCATCACGAAACCCATTTCTTTGACTGAACATCTGGAAAGACAGCTCACCTTTCAGAATTGGACCAAAGAAGAACTGGCACTTGCCAAGCAAATCATCGGCAACCTCGATCATGAAGGCTTTTTACGGGTTGATCTCGCTGACATTGCCCAAGGCACCCAAACTGCGTTGCCGCGCGTTGAACATGTTCTTAAATTAGTCCAATCTCTGGAGCCGGCGGGCATCGCGGCAAGATCACTGGAAGAATGTTTGCAAATTCAACTTCGTCAAAAGTATCCGCAACATCCCGTTTATCAAACCATCGCGGCACAGCATCTGAACGATGTCGCGCGCCGTGACGCAAAGTTACTGGCACGAAAGCTGGATATTCCTGTAACGACCGCGGAAGACGCGATTCAGGCCATCACGCAGCTTGACCCCCGTCCGGCAAGAAATTTTGCGGAGACCAAACATTTGCAGATGGTTCCTGACGCTCAAATTCATTTTAAAAGCGGCTCTCAAACCGAATTTGAAATTGAAATCTTCAAGGAGTATCTTCCGCGCTTTCGCATCAGCCCTGAATATCGCCGCATGATGCGCGACCCTCAAGTGGACGCGAAAACAAAAAATTATATTAAAAGTAAAATCGGCGACGGAAGCCAGATCATGAAAGCGCTAGAACTGAGAGAGTCAACTCTGCGTCTCATTTCGGAAGAAATCGTCAAGACTCAAGCCGAATTTTTTGCGCATGGTTTTTCACATTTAAAACCGCTGCGTTTGAAAGACTTAGCCGACCGGCTGGAAATGCATCCCTCAACCATCAGCCGCGCGATTCATGAAAAGTATGTCATTACGCCTCAGGGCACCTTGCCTTTTAAAAGTTTCTTTTCTCAACGGGTAGAAACCAGCGGCGACGGTGAAGACGAATCGCAGAAAAGCATCATGCTGAGGATTCAAAATATGATTCAGGCAGAGGATGCCGCGCATCCTCTCAGCGACCAGCAAATTGCGGAAAAGCTAACGGAAGAAAACATTACCATCGCCCGCCGAACCGTCGCAAAATACCGCGAACTGCTTAAAATTCTTCCGACCCATTTGCGCAAAAAAAGGAACTAAGGAGTATCGCTTTATCTTTGGATTGTTTTTATGTAGAATCTGCGCTCTCTCAGGCTGGTGTAGCTCAGTTGGTAGAGCAACTGTTTCGTAAACAGTAGGTCATCAGTTCGATTCTGATCACCAGCTATCGCTCCGTTTAATCAAAATGGTTCATCCCAAAACTCAAACAGTCCTCACTTCGTTGCGGAACTCGTTTTGAAATGAATCATTTTGACAACACTCCACTTGGGTCTTGCTCCGCGCTTGCAGCGCATCGCATGTTGGAATTTTGCTAATCGCAAAATCAGCCACCTTGGTCAGAATCGAAGTGAGCGACGACGAAATCATAATTACCGAGCAAAACAAACTGACTCATGTCAGTTTGGGCGCGAGGTAATCCTTATGAGGAGCGAGTGGCCGACCCGCAGTGAAGCCGAGCGACCAGCGAGAGACAGAACGGAGGGCGCCGATTCTGATCACCAGCTATCGCTCCGTTTAAGCAAAATAGCTCATTCCAAAACTCAAACAGTCCTCACTTCGTTGCGGAACTCGTTTTGGAATGAGCTATTTTGACAACACTCCGCTCGGGTCTTGCTCGCACCTCTAGCGCGTCGCATGTTGGAATTTTGCTGGTCGCAAAATCAGCCGCCTTGGTCAGAGTCGAAGTGAGCTACGGCTTAGCTCTGCCGTCCCGGATTATTTTCTCGGCTTTTGTGTTTTAAGCTGATCCCGCAGGAGATAAAAATATCCGAGAATGGTCTTACCATCCTGAATTTGTCCGCGGTCAATCATTTTTCCGATCTGCGCCAAGCTGAACTCGTGGATCTCAAATTCTTCATCGGCGTCTTTTTCAGCAAAGGCAGGCGTCAGTTTCTGCGCCAAAAAAAGATGCATTTTTTCTTCGGATATTCCCGGAGTCGGATAAAAGCTGACCAACTTTTTAAGTTTCTTCGAATCATGCCCGACTTCTTCTTTCAATTCACGCCGGGCGGACTGAAGCAAGGACTCGCCTTTTTCAACGCCCCCTGCCGGGAACTCCCAAATCCAACCACGGGCTGCATAACGATACTGTTTCACCAAAATATAGCGCCCCGAATCCGTTTCAGGAATCATGACGACACAGCCGGGGTGTTCAATGGAATGGCGGATTATTTTTTGCCCGCCAACCTGAATTAAGCACTCAACAAAAACAAAAGATTTTAGGTGTAGTAAGGTCTTTTTTCGGAGAACTTTTGCGGAATTTGACTTCGGGGATTTCATGCAAGAAAAAGATTTTGAAAAATAAGAAGAAACTAACGCGCTTCTCGTTTTTCCAGCTCCTGCGCTTCTTGGGAAAGCCCAAAAATACGATGATCATGAAAAACAATTTTAAATCCATATTGGCGCGCAATCTCTTCCTGGAGTCTCTCAATTTCATCGGAGTGAAATTCAATGATTTTTCCGGTGCGGATGCAAATCATATGGTCATGATGCCCCTTGATAGAAACCCGCTCAAAATAGTCGCGCTTCCCCGCGCCCGCGGATTTCTGAATAATTCCGCACTCAAGCAAAAGCGGCAATGTGCGGTACACCGTATCACGTGCGATTCGAAAACCTTTTTTCTTCAAACGGTCGTACAAACTGTCCGCGTCAAAATGCTCATTCAGCTTTTCAATTTCCTCAAAAATATGACGCCTCTCATAAGTAAATTTAAGCTTTTTCTGAAGCAATAAATCCATGAACCTTTGCTGTTCAGAACTAACTTTAACCGGCTCTGCTTTTTTCACCATAACACGACCTTTAATATTAAACGGATCCGCAAAAATATTTCGATAAGATCAAAATCGCAAACTATTCACAACATTAATTCCCTACGAATTATAAGCTTGAAGAAGAATTCTGCAACATATTCCATCCCAATCCTTCATCTCTGAGTTTGCCTCATTAACTGGAAAGCGTGACTTTCTAAAATACTTCCGTGAGGATTTCTTATCTTAAAACAAACTCGCAAAAAAAGGTTTCAATCACTTTAAGCTGCAACAAACCTGCAACATAAATTCTTAAAAAACGCACTTCGACAACTTTTGTTAACTTGGGATGGCTTGTATTACCTTCGATTGCAATTAATGATATTTAAAGGACTTAGGATTGATTTGCCGTAACTCTTTGGTGGAATTGAAACTTGAGAAAAACAGATGGAGCGGGATACGGGAATCGAACCCGTGTTACAAGCTTGGGAAGCTTATGTATTACCATTATACGAATCCCGCCCGACAAAAATTAGATTGTAGAGATTTTCCTCAGAACTTCAAGGCGCTCATCAATTTCTTTGCGCTGAAGCGTACGAAGTCTCTCGAGGCCAAATTTTTCGACGGTAAATGATGCCGTTACTGTTCCATACGCCATCGCACGGCACACATTTTCGAATGTAGCCTCTCCGGTGGATGCTAAATAGCCCATCATTGCGCCGGCAAAAGTATCGCCCGCGCCGGTGGGGTCAAAGACTTCCTCAAGCGGATAAGCCGGAATGACAAATATTCTTTTATCATGATACAAAATACCGCCATGCTCACCTTTTTTGATAATGACATAGTCCGGCCCCATCGCATTAATTTTTTGTGCGGCCCGCAGCAAATTCGACTCACCTGAAATGGCACGCGCTTCTCCATCATTTAAAACAACCGCGTTCACGCGCGCTAAAACTCTTCTCAGCGACGGCAATTTACTCTGAATCCAAAAATTCATGGTGTCGCAAGCGATCCATTTGGGTTTTGATTTTTGCGCTTGATCTAAAATATCCAGCTGCAAATCAGGGTCAATATTTGCCAAAAACAAAAATGGAACCGCGTCCGGATAATTCAGCTCCGGCTTAAAATCCAGTAAGACATTCAAATCCGTTTGAAGCGTAGTCGCTGAGTTCATGTCGCCCTCATACTTGCCCGTCCAGCGAAAAGTCGACCCTTCAAGCGTTTTCAGATGCGACAATTCAATGGGACGCTCTTGCAAAACAGCGCGGTATTCTTGCGGAAAATCCTTGCCCACCACCGCCACTAAACCAACTTGCGTGTAAAAGCTGGCCGCATACGAGAAATAAGATCCTGACCCTCCGAAAACCTCGCGGTTTGCGCCAAAAGGCGTTGAAATGGTGTCAATCGCAACGGTTCCGATCACAGCCAAAGGGGGCGTATTTTTAGACATCGGTCTCTCCTCTTAATTTTTGCGTAAAATGACGGCAAGCTAACTCAGGGCTTTTCGCGGAAAAAATAGCACGTACAACCGCAACCCGGGAAGCCCCCTTCTCTAAAACCAAATCCAAATTTTTCAAATCAATACCGCCGATCGCAACCCAGGGCTTTTTCGCAAACCGGCCTACGCGCTCCACTAAACCTAACCCCACCGAGCGATAATCCAGCTTGGTGGGCGTTGCAAAAACAGGCCCAACGGCAAAATAGTCTATGGGCTCCGTTTGGGCGCGCTTTGCCTGAGCATCGCTGTGCGTTGACAACCCCAACAAGAGACTCTGCTTCATTTTCTTACAAAGCCGGCGGACTTCTTTCGGGGGCAAATCATCTTGTCCCACATGCAGCCCGTGTGCGGATGTCAGCAACGCCAAAGACAGCGAATCATTCACGAAATAAAGTTTCTTATGGCGGTTAGCTATCTTTGAAATCGCAAGCCCTAACCGCACTTTTTCCGACATAGGTAAATTTTTTGAGCGAAGCTGAATAATATCCGCCCCGCCGATATAAGCAGACTCGACGGCGCGAAGAATACCGGACTGAGAATGGGAATTCAGATCCGTGACCGCGTACAATCGAAAATCTCGAAAAACACGGTTGATCCACTGCATAAATCAGAGCTTCGCGGCTAATTCCGCCAGCTTGTTAATCACCTTTGTCGATGAACGGCCCTTCACAAACTGGATTCTTTTCACCTTGCCGCCCCAACTCATCACCTCAGGAGCACCAACAATATCTTTCAGCTTCCAGTCCGCGCCTTTTGCCAAAACATCTGGCTTCACTTTCATAATCAGACTTAAAGGAGTCGGATCGGAAAAAAGAACAACATAATCAACGCATTGAAGCGCGGCCAAAACAAAAAGCCGGTCTTTTTCCGGATTAACCGGGCGCCCAGGTCCTTTATACGAACGCACCGAGCTGTCAGAGTTAACGCCAACAACCAGCAAATCACCTGCCGCACGCGCCTTCTCAAGATAGGACACATGCCCTCGGTGCAAAATATCAAACGTTCCGTTTGTGAAAACAATTTTCTTACGTAGCTTTAAAAAATGGCGTCTTAGCGCTGGCAATTGCGCGCGGGAAATGATTTTGCTTTCAATGGAAGAAATTGGACTCATATCTTTAAAAATGCTCAAAAAAGCTCATATGCGAAGCGCTCGCAAGTGACCGCGGAGGCGTATTTAAAAATACGCCGCACAAGAGAACGCGGCGAGCAATGAAGCAGATGCCTTTTTTCAGCATTTTAATCAAAGAAAACTTTTTCCACCGCTTCAGAGATAGCATGCAAAGCAAAAATATGCATTTCCTGAATGTGGGATGTTTTTTCAGATTTCACGATCAAGCAAATATCCGCCAGGTCTTTTATCTTACCGCCGTCTTTTCCGGTAAGCGCGATGGTGTGAATTTTTTTCGCACGGGCGGCCTTCACCGCTTCCAAAACATTGGGCGAATTCCCGCTTGTGGAAAGCGCTATCAGGACATCCCCTTCATTCCCCAAGCCTTCAACCTGGCGTGAAAAAATAACGTCATAAGAATAGTCATTTCCAATCGCCGTTAAAGCGGAGGTATCCGTTGTCAACGCGAGCGCGGGCAAACTACGGCGTTCTTTCTCAAAGCGTCCGACAAATTCAGCGGCAACATGCTGAGCATCCGCGGCGGACCCGCCGTTACCGCAAAGCATGACTTTACGGCCTGATTTTAGCGCAGATAATAACAAACGTGACATCTGCTCAAGCAATTCAAGATCTTTTCCCTGAAAAGTCTTCTCAAATGCTTTTTGGTGCCCCCGCAATAAATTTTCAAAAATTTCCTGCATGAAAATTAGCCGAAGAAAGTTCGCGCTGTTTCATACCAGTCAAGCGGAACAGTTTTAAGTTTCCCTACGGCATCTTCCAGCGGCACCGAAACAATCTCACGGCCGCGCAAACTCACCATATGACCAAACTTCTTTTCTTCAATCAAATCCACTGCGGCCAATCCGAAGCGCGTGCCAAGAACACGGTCGAAGGCAGTCGGTGACCCCCCGCGCTGAATGTGCCCAAGAACGGTAACACGGGTTTCAAAACCGGTCTTTTTCTCGATCATGTCGGCAATTTTCTGACCGATTCCGCCTAATTTAACATGACCGAACTGATCCAGCTCCTGGTCGGCAACAAGTTCTTCATTCTTCAGGTGAAAACCTTCCGATACGGCGATAATGCTGAATGATTTTCCGCGCGCGTGACGGCGTTTAATCGTATCGCAGATTTCATCAATCGTAAGCGGAACTTCAGGAATCAAAATTAAGTCCGCTCCGCCGGCAATCCCGGACTCCAAAGCAATCCAACCCGCATGACGGCCCATAATTTCGGCCACAATGACGCGGTTATGCGATTCCGCGGTCGTATGAAGACGGTCAAGACATTCCATCGCGATATTGAGCGCGGTGTCATATCCGAACGTAAAATCAGTCGCATTCAAATCGTTATCAATTGTCTTGGGAACGCCCACCACGGGAATACCGTCTTTGGAAAGCTTATTACCCGCACCCAATGTGTCTTCTCCGCCGATAGCCACAAGCGCGTCAAGACCATGAGCCTTCATCGTCTCGCGGACTTTTTCTACGTCACCGGCTTTTTTATAAGGGTTGGTGCGGGATGTTCCTAAAATAGTTCCTCCGCGATGCAAAATACCGGACACACTCGCGATATCAAGCGGCTCCGCGATATTTTCAATAATTCCCTTCCAACCATGCTTAAATCCCACAACGCCCCAGCCCTTGGTAACAGCCTTACGCACCACAGCACGAATTACAGGATTCAGTCCGGGGCAATCTCCGCCGCCTGTCAAAATACCGATTTTCATAGTTTTTCTCCTTAAGTATTTATTTAGAAAAAACAGTTTTGGCCGTATCCGCAATTTCATCTGTCTGCTGAATACGGTCAATTCCACAATCAATTTCTAGCTGATTATCCAGCCCTACCAATTTTTGCAACCGTGTCCGAATTTCTTCCTGCAACTCCTGCACTGCACCGGACAACGAATCATTCGCCCATAAAACCAAACGAATATTCAGTAAAATAGTCTGACTTCGAATTCCCAGTTTTATTTTATACTCTTTAACGAATGAGGATTTTTTTAAAACCTTGCGCGCCACATCCTCAATCGCTCTTCCGGAAATAGAAACAATTCCGGCATCTGTTCTGCAAATAAGCGCTTCATTTTGAGGGCTAGTCTTCACCACCACCCGTAAAATCACTAACCCCAAAAAAATAAATCCACAACCCGTCACGCCTACGATAACTGAAAAGGGATAGTTATGATAAACGCGGTAGAGCGTTTCAATCGCATCTTCCAACGGCCACCAATGAAACGCGATAATCACAAAGAAGCTACCCAGTGTCAGATAACAAAGAACAGAAAAAAGCTGATTCAGAATATTAAAAAACTTCACAAAACCTTAACCGGCTTTTTTAGCGCCAAAAACATTCTCCAAGAACTGGGTATTGACACTTCCTTTTCGAAACATCGTATTACGCAAAACTTTCTCAATGAGCGGCGCAGTCGTCTTAGTCGGCTCGACTTTAAGCTCACGCAAAGCGCGCAATAAAATATCCATCGCATCGTTGCGGTCTTTTCCGTGCACAATTAACTTTGCAATCATCGAGTCATAGTAAGGCGGAATCGAATACCCCGCGTAAATATGACTGTCAAAACGCACATGCGGACCTCCCGGCACCTGCCAAACATCGATCCGCCCCGGTGACGGCATAAAATTTCTATCCGGATCTTCGGCGTTAATGCGGCATTCAATCGCATGCCCTTCAAAAGTGATGTCTTCCTGGGTAAAACTCAGCTTTTGCCCCGCCGCAATCTTGATCTGCTCTTTGACCAAATCCAACCCGGTGACATATTCAGTGACCGGATGCTCAACCTGCAAACGCGTATTCATTTCCATAAAGTAAAACTCGCCGTCCGCGTCCAAAAGAAACTCAATAGTACCGGCATTTTCATACTTAAAAGCCTTGGCGGCACGAATCGCGGCTTCCCCCATTTTCTTGCGGAGTGAAGTTGACATTCCGGGAGCAGGTGACTCTTCAATCAGCTTTTGATGGTTTCTTTGTACGGAGCAATCACGCTCGCCTAAATGCAATACATTGCCATGACTATCCGCAAGAATTTGAACTTCAATGTGACGCGGTTCACGGATATATTTTTCGATATAAACATCACGGTTCGCAAAAGCAGCTTCCGCTTCAGCCTGCGCGTTCAGAAAAGCACTGATCAGTTTTCCGTCATTATGGGCAACTTTAATCCCCTTACCGCCGCCGCCCGCGCTGGCCTTGATCACAACCGGGTAACCAAACTTTTTCGCCAAAGTCAGCGCCTCTTCCTGACTTGTGATGGTTCCCTTACTACCGGGAATAATCGGAACTTTGGCTTTGCGCATTTCTTCGCGCGCGACGGATTTATCTCCCGCCAAACGGATACTTTCGGGCTTGGGCCCGATAAACTTAATTTGGCAAGATTCACAAATCTCCGCGAAATGAGCGTTTTCCGACAAAAATCCGTAGCCGGGGTGAATGGCCTCCACGTCCGCGATTTCCGCGGCTGAGATAATAGCGGGAATATTCAAATAACTTTCAGAAGACGGAGCCTCGCCGATGCAAATCGCCTCATCCGCTAATTTAACATGCATGGACTCACGGTCCGCTTTGGAAAAAACAGCGACGGATTTGATTCCCATTTCACGGCAGGCACGGATGACACGAACCGCAATTTCACCGCGGTTTGCAATTAAGATCTTAGAAAACATAAATAAATCAGCCTTAAAGCTTTAACTTTTTTTGACTTTGATAATCGGCTGATCATACTCAATCGGCTGTCCGTTCTCGATGAGAATTTCAACGACGGTTCCGGAAAACTCAGCTTTAATTTCATTCATCAGCTTCATCGCTTCAACAATGCACAAAACATCGCCGGCTTTGATTGATTGACCTACTTTGACGTATTGCGGCTGGTCAGGCGCGGGAGAAGAATAATAGGTTCCGACCATCGGTGATTTAACAGCGACAACATTCGGATCACTTGCCGCAGCGGGTGCCGCTGCAGGAGCTGCAGGAGCGGCTGAAGAGGGCTGCTGTGACGGCATTGCCATCATGCGCGGAGCTTCCATGCTGACAACTGATCCCACATTTTTGTTCAGCTTCAGCTTCACGTCGCCTTTTTCGAACTCCAAACTCGCGATTTGGTGTTCCTGCATTAAATCGAGTAATTCTTTGATTTCTTTGATATTCATATCTTCCTTATTTTGCCTTGGACTCAAGCACAGAGACCAGCCCCTGTAACCCGAGCAAATAACTATGTTTACCAAACCCCATAACCTGCCCAACGCACGCGGGTGCGGTAAGCGAAACTCGTCTAAATTCTTCGCGGTTCATCACATGGCTTAAATGCACTTCCACCGCGGGAAGCGCCGCCGCGGCCAACGCGTCGCGCACAGCAACGCTCGTATGCGTGTAAGCCGCCGGATTAATCAAAATCCCCTGATGCTGCTTTCGCGCGTTTCCGATTAAATCAACAATATCGCCTTCATGATTGCACTGATGAATATCCAGCTTAACGCCAAGCGTCCCGGCCAGCTTGGTCAATTCCGCATTAATTTGATCCAAAGTCACCCGCCCGTAGACAGAAACTTCGCGCTCACCCAAAAGCTGTAAATTAGGACCATGGATCACTAGAATTGAATGCGTCATGAAGGTTATTATTCTATTCGTTTTTCTTGCGATGTCATCAAGAATCCTGCTTTATGGAACCGTGCAAACCATCCTTACCCCAGACACCGCGCACCAAGTACCAAAATCCGCCTAAAAAACCAAAAGCGTAAACCAAAACTCCAATTAAAACCGTCATCGCCAAAGCTCTTTCAGCGGGCATATGCATTTGAAAAAGAAACAGCGCTCCTGCCTCGCGCACTCCCAACCCATTGATCGAAGGCGCCATGCTAATAATCGTAATCATGGGTACCATCATAAAAAACTGCACAAACGGAATCGGCGCATCAAGTGATTTACCGATAAAAAAATACGCCAAAATAAAAAGACATTGCGCGAGAAGCGAAAAGACCAAGTTTTGAATCAAAAGCGGGCGATTATGAAAAAATCCGCTTAATGAATCATAAAATTGATTGAGCTTTTCCTGAAAACGGTGCGGTAAAAAACGCATTTTTGAAAAAATCCAGGGAATGATTTCAGGGCGGATAAAAATCGCGGTTCCGAAAGAAAACATCACTCCGATTGCCATCCAGCTCATCCAAGCCGGCACAGGGTTCCATGATTCCTGCAAAAGCGCAGAAGAAAGAAAAGCCAACCCCAAAACAATACAAAACCCGGAAAAGCGGTCAATAACAAGACACGAGAAAACGTCGGCTTTGGATCTCGCATGCTTCGATAAATAAACTGCCTTCACAATGTCGCCACCGATCGCGGACGGCAAAAACAAACTAAAAAAAATCCCCATAAAAGTCACATAGAGCGTACTGCCGAAAGACCATTCAATGTGCTTCGCGTGCAAAATACCGTGCATACGTCCGGCAGTTGCCGCTAAACTTAGAAAGAAAGCCAAAGCCGCCAAAACAAACCAGAAATAATTGACTTCATTTTGAAGAATTAAAAAAGCTTCGCTGAGTTTATCCCTCAAAAACCAGACAATTAACGCCAGTGCGGTAATGCTGACCAAAGCCCGGGAAAAAGTTCCCCACTTTATTTTCATGCTTGCTGACTAAATTTCAACTGAAGCTCGGGCAAAAGCGATGTAAAAATCGCGTTTTCTTCAGGTGAGCAGTTGCCTTGCGTCTTCAGCTTGAGAACCGAAAGCAAATCAATCATCTCTTTAGCTGTCGCAGGATCAAGCTCACGCTGCCCTGTCATGGGATGAGGAATTTCACCCAAGCTCATCAGTGCTTGGGTTGCCAGTGACTTAAGAAAGTTCATAAACTCGGGTGACGGCGGCACAGCTTTAGCTTGTCCGGGCTGTTGAGGCGCAGGAGCAACCGGAACCGACTTATCACGGGAGATTTGCTCTTTCCAGCCGGAATCTACTTTTTTCTCAGGAAATCGAATATCTTTATCAAAACCCATAAATAAAAAGCTTTCTTGGGTAAAAATGAATCAAATGAGTTCAAAACGAAGATAGGATTTTATAGGCGCTGGCAGGAATGTCAACGCACAAAAAAGAAGTCTTAAATCAGATAAAAATCAGGATACAAACTCAATCCCGAATCCCAATTGTTTTCCGCGGAGCTCTTTGCGGCGAATAACGCCGGAAACATCAAACTCGGTCGGAAAATAGGCGCTTGGAAAAATATGCAAATGTACCTTTTTGCCAGCGATCAAATCAACTGCGTCCATTTTCTCCGCGGCATCCAGATCGAGATATTCGGCAAACAATCCTCCCTCGCTGATATTCGTCGCGATGGATGTCGTCACCAAAGGTGTTTGATCCGTCAAAACTTTAATCTCAAGCGGCAGAGCAACGTGCATGCGATGACTGCGGCGGCGTTCAATTTCAGAACCGACCGTCCCCGCGTCAAGATTGGCTCTGGCCATGCGCTTCGACTCATCTTTGTCAAAAAGAAATGTTCCTAGCTGTTCGGTGATTTCTTTCTCGGTTGAACACACCCCGATATTATGCGGCAAGTGATTCTCCGCGATTACCTGTAAAAGATCATGCGTTGCGCCATAGATCACACTCTGTTTGGGGCGAATACACGCGGCTAAAATTTTGCGCATACTAATGGCATCCAATGCGTCCACGCCTTTCATATTCAAAATAACGCGCTGAAGCCGGTGGCGTCTGATGTTTTTCTGCATCCGCCAAGCCAAGTCCTGAACCTCATCATGGGCAGAAGCACCCTGAGGGGAACCTAACAAATCAAAAATACTGACGGCACCAATTTCACGCGTATGAAAATGAAATTTGCTCATGGCAGAACCTTCTTTTTACGGGCACTCGGTAAACGGCGTAAATTTTTGTGCATTTGGGGTGTTAAATAGCCTGATAACATGTCCTGCTCATCTGAATCAAATGGCATACGCGGATCTGACTTTCGAGCACCTTTCAGTATGATTGCTGAACGATTCATGAGCCCTCCCTGGCATAATTCTTTTTGTCTCTAAAGGAAACGTAACTTCTGAATTGGTTGCTGTCAATAGCACCTTAATAAATATTTTTAGAATATTAATAGATCAAATTATAGCAAAAACTATCACGCGCTTCGTAGCCTAGAGGAGATTTACTCGGTGCCGTGCAGGGGGTGGTTCTTAAGTTTGTCGGGAATAATGCGAGGGCCGGAGTGCTTAAGACCCTCAATCGCCGCATTTATTTTTTCATAAGCCGTTCGATCTTTTTTAGTAAGACATAAATAAAGCACCACTTGACTCAGAGTAATGCGCCCTTCGGGAAACCCGACACACTCAAAAGCGCGCAATCCGGCTGTCACCATCAGTAAAGCTCGCGGATCAGCGTTTCCCACATCCTCACTGGCAAAAATAATCATCCGACGCCAAATAAAAAGCGGATCTTCGCCTGCCTCAACCATGACCGCGAGCCAATGCAAGGCGCCCTCGGAATCTCCCGCGCGCATACTTTTAATAAAAGCACTGATGGTGTCATAGTGAGCATCTCCCTGACGGTCATAAGCAAAGCTGGTCGCGGAAGACTGTAAGCGGGTAATCGAGGTTTCCGTAATTAACCTGGATGATTTCTTGTCTGACGCCAACGCGGCCCATTCCAATAAAGTAAGCGCCTTGCGCGCGTCCCCATTGGCACGGCTGACAATTGCCGCGACCGCGGAGTCATCCAACTGCAAACCTAAATGCCCCAGACCCCGTTCTTTGTCTTCAAACGCACGGCGAACCAGTAAGGCCAAGTCCGTACTTTGAAGCAGTTTGGTTTCACACAGCATGGATCGTGAAACAATCGCTTTGTGAATTGCAAACAATGGATTATGCAAAGTGGCAGCAATGAGAGTCAAAGTACCGTTTTCAATATCAGGAACAAAAAAATCCTGAAGGCTCTGATTAAAACGATGAAATTCATCGGCAAAAAGAAGCGTTTTTTGTTTTTTCCCGCGCCGAAAGCGAACAGCATCTTCACGGATTTTTTTAAGTTCTGCTAACAAAGTATGCGCGGCCTGGACTTCCACAAAGCGGGAATGCGTCTTCTCCGCGATGAGACGGGCCAGCGTGGTTTTCCCGGTACCCGGAGGCCCAAATAGAATCAAAGACCGAATTTCATCTTTTTCAATCAGTTGACGCAGCGGACGGCCCGCACCTAACAAATGATTTTGTCCCGCAACCTCATCCAGAGTTTGAGGCCGCATCCGTGATGCCAAAGGCATGGAAGCAATATCAGACTTTGAATCTTCGGAAAGCGGCGAAAACAATTCGTCCTGGGAAGACAAGCGCGCCCCCTATTTATTTAGACTGAAATTGAGCTTGATACTTTGAGGCCAAAATCTGAGCGATTTTCGAATGCAGGCCGTCAATTTCTTCGGAAGTCAAAGTACGTTCCGCGGAGAGATAGGTTAAGCGGAATGAAAGATTCTTATATCCTTTGGCAACACGCCCGCCCTGAAACAAATCAAAAAGCTGAACTTCTTTAACTAATTCCCCGCCCGTACTTCGAATATCCTGAACAACCTGATCCGAATAAACATCTTCCGGAACGGTCATGGACAAATCACGGCGCATCGAAGGATATTTTGGAATATCCGTATAGACTTTCTTAGAAATCGATTCGGAACAAAGCGCATCCATTTGAAGTTCGGCATAATAAACCGGTGTTTGAATATCAAAATGCTTCAGCCAATCAGCGGAAACTTGTCCGGCATAGCCGACTGCGACATCTCCCACGGTCAGAATTTCACCCACGGAAGCAGACAACCCGCGCACGGCGGACTTAGTCCAAACACCTTCGGTCAGTCCGATTTTTTCCGCTAACCCGATCAACACTCCCTTTAAATCAAAGTAAGACGAATCACGCGCGGTATCAAGCCATCGTCCGGCATTCACTTTACCGCCCAAGATAATTCCAACCGTTTTGCGCTCATCCACCTGCTTATCGGAACTCTTCTTATAAACGTGGGCAATTTCAAATAATCCGAATGACTCAGCGCCAAAGCGAAGATTCTTCTGCACCGACTGCAAAAGCCCCGGCAAAAGCGTCGGTCTCAGCCACTCCAAACCGGTTTGCAGAGGATTGCGCAAACGGATCATTTCCGACAACTGCTCTTCCGAAAATCCTTCACTTGAAACAAAACTGAAAGTCACGGCTTCATGAAATCCGGCGCCCACCAGCGCCTCACGAATTTTCTTTTGAATCCGGCGCACCGGATTGGCTTTTAAAGCGCCCGGCGGAAGCGAGGGCAATGTTTCGGGAATATTGTTGAACCCATAAATCCGCGCAACTTCTTCGACCAAATCAATCGGCCGCGTTAAATCCGCCCGAAAAGAAGGAATTGAAACTTTCCATGTCTTGGGAGAAAGCGTTTTCACATCCAACCCCAAACGATTCAAAATCGATGTGATTTGATTGGCTTTCACTTCACAGCCTAAAGCCTGACGGACATCGTCTTCCGACAAATGCAATGAAGTCAAAACCGGATTAGGTACTTGACCAAAATGAACCACGCCACTGATATGTCTGGGCTTAGCATATTCCTGAATTAACTGAATCGCGCGCAAACGCGCTAAATCCACGAGGCAAGGATCCACACGTCTCTCAAAACGATAACTGGAGTCGGTGCTCAGCTGATGCCGACGGGCGGAGTCACGGACAGTACGAGGATGAAAATGAGCCGACTCTAAAAAAATATTGCGCGAGCGCTCGGTAATTTCCGAGTCTTTTCCGCCCATCACACCCGCTAAAGCCAATGGTTTTTCTTCATCGGCGACCAGCAAATCGTGTTCATGCAGTTCAATAATTGCTCCGGAAATTATTTTCAGCTTTTCACTTTTACGCGCGCGGCGAACTAAAATTTGTTTTCCCGAAAGCAAATCCGCATCAAAAGCATGCAAGGGCTGACCCAATTCCAGCAAAACATAATTCGTAATATCCACAATCAAGTGAATGGAACGCAATCCGCAGCTCTCCAAGCGACGTTTGATAAATTCCGGCACTTTATGCTCCGTAATACCTTCGATTAAAACGCCGGTGTAATACGGGCAAGCGTCTCCGGCATCTTTTGAAATAACTTTCCAGCCCGGAGGCGGAGTTCGTGACAATTTTTTTTCGTCCGCATTTGCCGGTTTTCCCAGAGGCAACCCGTGGATCGCGGAAAATTCACGCGCGACGCCCCAATGACTCAGCCAATCGGGACGGTTTGTGGTCACCTCAACCTGAAAAACAGTATCACCGGACGGAGATTTTTCCACGGCCTCTACTTCCAAACCCGCTTCAGTCAAAGCCAAAGCATGTTCCGGAAACGGCGGCTTAAGATCAACGAATTCCTTGAGCCAATCAATGCTGATTTTCATGAGAACTGCCTTAGGAAGCGAATGTCATTTTCATAAAAAAGACGAATATCGGGAATGCCATGCCGAATCATCGCAATGCGTTCAACCCCCATGCCGAAAGCAAACCCCTTCACAAACTGAGGATCATAACCGACCGCTTTGAAAACATTGGGGTCCACCAAACCGGCGCCTAAAATTTCAAGCCATCCGCGGTTTTTCCATTCTATATCGACTTCAACACTCGGCTCGGTAAACGGGAAGAAGTGCGGGCGAAAACGCATTTTTACGTCTTTGCCGAAAAGCTCACGCAAAAATAAATGCAAAACCCCTTTTAACTCCGCAAACGAAACCTGCTTATCCACAAGCAAGCCTTCCATTTGGTGAAACATAAAAGAATGGCTCGCATCCACGGTATCCGGACGATAAACGCGCCCCGGCGCAACCATGCGGAAAGGCGGTTTGTGATTTTGCATATAACGGATTTGAACGGTCGAAGTTTGCGTACGCAATAAATTTCCCTGCTCCGTATAAAAAGTATCATTCGGATCGCGCGCGGGATGATCTTCCGGAACATTGAGCGCGGTAAAGTTATGAAAAACATCTTCCACTTCAGGGCCTTCCGCCACGTCGAATCCCATGCGTTCAAAGATGGATAAAATTTCATCAACGGTTTGCGTCAAAAGGTGCAAAGATCCCATAGGCGGACGAATGCCCGGAAGCGTGGAATCAAAAAAAACAGGGGCATCAGAATCTTGACCGAATTCAGCTGACAAGCGTTCGGCCGTTTCAGTCAGCCAAACTTTGAGCGTATTGATTTGTCCGCCCGCGGATGATTTTTCCGCGGCAGGAACATCTTTTAAAAGCTGGAATAATCCGGTGAGACGACTTTTCTTTCCGAGGAACTGAACG
>DDUN01000018.1 GCA_002344825.1 Candidatus Multiplicimicrobium inquinatum
CTTTTCGGGCAAGGACCCCATGCCGTTTTTCAAGCTGGAAAAAAGTGCGTAACGCGGGCCGCTGGCGGTTTGAGCGCCGCTTGAGGCGGCAAGCGCGCGGATAATACTGCCGTGCTTTTTTTCCATAGCGCGAAACTGGGGGAAAGTCGCGAGCAGGCTCAGGTTTTCAGGACGGGATGTATAAACTCCGGCAATCATAGGCTGAGCTAATTTCTCGAGCGTTTCATTTCCAAAACGGCGGCGCACAAAATCAGCCACACTTTCATCTTCATCGTCTTTGCGGGCCGGTAGAAACAAATCTCCCAGCATGCGTAATTTGCCGAGCCAACTCATACCGGGCAAATTGAACCATGCTTTCAGAGAGCGCGGAGCGGTTAAATAAAATCCGGCCGGAATTGGATAAAGTTTTTTCTGATTGAGTATAAAACTGCGGCGGTTTTCAGGACGAGTTGAGATCACCTCCGCCTCGAGTCCGATTTCACGGCAAAGCTCAATCGCCCAGGGTTTTTCATTAAAAATGGCGTCGGGGCCGCATTCCATCAGGGCATCGGGACTCCGGACGGTTTCCAGCAATCCTCCGCAGCGGTTTTCGGATTCAAAAATCTGAATCTCTAAATCGGGATTACTTTTACGAAGATAATAAGCGGCGGTGAGTCCGGAGACACCCCCGCCGATAACGGCAACTTTTTTCACAAAGCCTTTCAATTACTCTTGGGCAAACAAATCTTCGTCCGTAAACAAATCTTCTCCGGTCAAAAGACGAACTTTAAATTTTTGAATGGTGTCTAAGTTGAGGCGATATGTTTCATCATACTCGTCCCAATCGAAAGCGGCCTCTTGAGCCCGCTCACCTTCCTCGGAATCTTCAAAAACAAATTGGTCGGAAGTGGTCAGCTCCGCGCCAATGTGTTCGGCATAATCCGGCGGCAATTTACCCGCCAAAATATCATCGCAAACTTTAACAAGATGTTCCGACGTTACTTCCATTTCCGTTCCGAAAGAATTATCGCGGTCTTCAAAATCTTCATCCTGAAGCATCCGATCGATAACTTGCTTTAACTCCGCGGCGCCAATTTTATTTTCAAAATATTTTCTTAAATCTCTTTCAAACACACGCAGTCCTTTCTTCTTAGATCAATCTTGTTGAAAGTTCTTTCACGCATTGCACCAGATACTTCACATTTTCTTCCGGCGTTCCCGGCAAAATGCCATGCCCTAAATTAAAAATATGCCCCGCCCGGCCGCCGGCCTGCGTTAAAATCTTAGCCGTTTCTTCACGGATTCGTTCGGGCGAGGCAAACAGCATTACCGGATCTAAATTTCCCTGAATAGCTTGCCTGCTTCCGATTTTTTTCCAGCCTTCATCTAACGCGATATGAGCATCCACCCCGACCACATCGGCACCGGCACCCGCAAACACATCTAAAAAGGGTGATGTCCCCGTGCCAAAGTGAATAACAGGGACCTGTCCTGAGCCTGCCGAATGGACCTGCCCGCTGACTTGCTTAAGTAATTCACGGCTATGCGGCAACACATACCGAGCATAGTCATCCGCGCTCAAAATTCCCGCCCAAGAGTCAAAAATCTGCAGGGCATCCGCGCCGGCAGAAATCTGCGCCAAAAGATACTTCACGGTGCAGCGCGTTATTTTTTCAAGCAATCCGTGCCAAGCGGTCTCATCCGAATACATCAATGTTTTTGTGCGGATAAAATTCTTTGAAGCTCCGCCTTCCAGCAAATAAGACGCCAGGGTAAACGGCGCGCCGGAAAAGCCGATCAGCGGAATATTCGCCGGTAAATTCGCGCGCGTGAGACGAATACCGTCCATCACATAGCTTAATTTTTCCGCGGGATCAAAATCGGGTATTTTCCGAACACTGGTCATTCCCCGAAAATCGGCTTGAATTACCGGCCCGTCTCCCGCGACATAATCAAGACCAAACCCCATCGGCTCCAAAACAACCAAAATATCCGAAAAAATAATCGCCGCATCGACGCCCAATTCCTGCACGGCATTAAGCGTCACTTGCGCCACAGCCGCTTTGTTTTTACAAAGCTCCAAGAATGAAAATTTTCCGCGGATTTCACGGTAAGATTTTTGATATCGGCCCGCCTGACGCATCAGCCAAATGGGCGTGCGCTCGACAGGCTCTTTGCGGCAAGCCCGAAGAAAAATTGAGTCGCGCAGTAGATTGGAGGTATTGGTTTTTGCGGCCTGAAAAATAATCTCACCCGTCTTTACGGAGAAACTTTCCCGGTTAAAAAGCACAGCCGCTTGTTCGGCGAGTTCTTTCGCGAGTGTGCCCATTTTGGGATGAGAAGGTTCAAAACCGGGCGAAAAACCGGCATCCCGCAAAGCTTCCGTTGTCGTCGGTCCGACGGAAATCAAAACTATTTTTTTAAGGGCTGCGCGGAAAGAAGCTTCCGCTCCCAATTCGGAAGCAACCTTCAAAGCATGTTTAATCTGAATCGCGCTGGTCCATACCGCCGCGTGAACTTTTCCGGCAATAATTTGACGGATGGCTTCTTCCAATGGCTTACGATCTTGCGGTAACGCCCAACGGTAAACCGGAATCTGAACTACCCGGCTTCCGCGTTTTTTAAGAGCCTCAACAAAAATCGTATTCGTTTCTCCATACTCCTGCACCGCCACCGTCCGGTTCTCGAGCTCGATTCCGCGCGGGTTTTCATCAAGTTCATTTAAAATTTCATGCCATGTATTCGGCTCAGGAACAGTCACCGCGGAAACCAATCCCATTTCCCGCAGCGCCTGCACGGATTTGGGGCCGCGGGCAACCAAAGTTATTTTCCGCAGAGCCTCTACCAATTCGGATTTGTTAAATTTCTTCTCCAGAACCTGCATCAAATAACGTGTTCCAACACCGGTCATAAAAATAACCATATCTATTTTTCCGGCGAGCAATTTTTCAGCGAAATCAAAGGCTTCGGGATTTTGTTCATAAGGAATTTCCTGAACGGACGGCGCGGATAAAACGTGCGCGCCGTTTTTCTCTAAAACCTGTCTTAAAATATCCGCTTGCCGGCTTTCAAAACAAACAAAGGAATTCCCTGAAAGCGGCAGCGCTATGGGAGTAATTGAGTTTAAGTTCATGCGTAATTTTAGCATGAGCCGAAAGCCAGGGACAGAACCGAAAATAACCAGCTTTAGCCGTTTATTTCGCGTTCCGCGGCTTTCAAAGCTTCCAATTCACGCAGCAAGAAGTCACGGCCAACTTCATAGGGGCCGCCATCCATTCGCACCAGCATCACTTCATTGGTAAACGGAGAGCGGTAACAGTGTTTTTGAATCCAATCTTCGGCTTTTTCATGATTGTAATTAAGCGCCAGGTAGGCGCGGGCAAAAGGAAAAGCGAGCGCGGCCGGATAAATATTGCCGTCAATCCTGATCTCAAGCCCCTGGATATTAAAGCGCTCCATTAAATAAACCAATTTAGATAAATCAGTTTTAATTCTATTTTTGTAGCGGATAAAAGCGCTCGAATCCTGAATCGGCGGAATCTCCGCGGAAACTAAAGAAGAAACGGAAAAAACGCACAAAAAAACAACGGCGAAAAAATTTTTCATAGCCGCAAAATACCGCAACATCTTCTTTCGTTCAAGCTCCCCGCCCAAAAATGCGCTTCGGTTAAATTTGATTCAAACGCTCCAATTCTTCAATCAGAACATCGCGGAACGGGCGGAATTTTTCCTCATGAAAACGAATATAAATAACTTTGTTTTCGTCTTTGGTACGGTAGCAATGCTCACGAAGCCAATCCGCCGCGTTTTCTTTCTTGTAATTTTTAGCTAAAAAACTTTTTCCGTACGGAAAGGCTTTCTCGGCAGTGTAAATGTTGCCGTCAATTTGAATTTCCGTATCCGTGGTGTTAAAACGATCGAGCAAATAAATCAGCTTGGAAAGCTCCGTGGGCGTCCGATTTTGATATTTTTTAAAAGCCGCGGACTCCTGAATTGGTTCCAACGCGAATGCGGAAGCGGATAAAACCGCAAAACTAAAAAGCATCATGATTATTTTTTTCATATTCCCTCTCGTTTAAAAAGCAGAGCCCCGCCGTAAAACACGGCGGGACTCTATTTATCTTATTCCGATCTGATGACTATTCCGCGGACTTTTTCTGACGCTTTTCTTTACGGACTTGCTTCCACTCTTTTCGATCAATCTCACCGTCTTGATTCAGATCAAACCGTTCTTTGGCTT
This sequence comes from Candidatus Multiplicimicrobium inquinatum, assembly GCA_002344825.1. Classification (GTDB taxonomy): domain Bacteria; phylum Omnitrophota; class Omnitrophia; order Omnitrophales; family Aquincolibacteriaceae; genus Multiplicimicrobium; species Multiplicimicrobium inquinatum. Next base: position 4,220 of record DDUN01000018.1, read on the forward strand.
GAGGATGTTTTTCAAGAAAGCCCTCGCGCTTTTCTTCGCGCTTGGCTTTCATGGCTTCCCATCCGGCTTTTTTTTCCTCTGGGGAAATCTGACCATCGCCGTCCGTGTCTAATTTTGCAACGGCATCGGGATGATTTTGCTTAAACTTATCAAAACGATCTTCTCTGTTTTCCTTCATTTTTTTACGCCCGGCTTGAAGTTCCGCGTCATCAATCACACCGTCTCCGTTCGCGTCCAGCTTTGCTTTCAATTCAGGTTTTTCTTCAAGCATTTTCTGAAAATGCTCTTCCCTCTTTTGCTTCGCCGCGGCTTGCTCCTCAGCATCAATATGCCCATCGCCGTTTAAATCTATTTTCTCAAAAAATCCGGGGTGCCGCTTTTTCAAGCCCTGCTCCTCAGGCTGAGTACCCGCCTGATCTTGCGCGTATCCTGCGGACGCGGCGATTAACAACATCAAAATAAACAAACCCAATTGATTACTTTTCATTTTTTATCCTTCCGGGATTAATCCCAATGATGATCTCACTGTTTTAGACGGTGAATCCCGAAAAATGTTTCTGCTTTTATTTTATTTCTTTATCCCAATACATACCAAAGAGTTAGGTTAAGTCAAACTATCGCAAATAACCTTCGAAGCCTGATTGAGCACCGATTCGGAGTGAGTCGTTGAGATAAAATTCGCTTCAAACTGAGCCGGCGCAAGATAAAGCCCGCGCGATAAACAGCGGTTAAAGAAGCGGGCATAAGCCCGGGTATCGGAATACTTTGCGGAAACATAGTCCGTGACCGGTTTTTGCGTAAAAAAAAGAGTCCACATCGATCCGATATGATTGAGCGTGACGGGAATTTTTCTAATACGGATAAATTGATGTAAATTGAAATAAAACTTCGCGCATCTTCGATGTAAATGGGCGTGAGGTTTTATTTTTTTGATTTCAGTAAGCATCCAAAGCGCGGCAGAAACCGCGGCGGGATTACCGGCCAAAGTACCGGCTTGATAAACCGGTCCTAGCGGTGCGAGAAAATTCATAATTTCAGCGCGTCCGCCAAAAGCCGCCAACGGCATTCCGCCGCCCATAATTTTTCCTAACACGGTTAAATCAGGCTTCACGCCGTAAAACTTTTGGGCTCCGCCTTCCGTAATGCGAAACCCGGTCATCACTTCATCAAAAATTAAAAGGGCTCCGTATTTTTTAGTAATTGAACGCGCCGCTTCCAAATAACCTTCGTCCGGCAGAACGGTTCCCATATTTCCCGGGACTGGCTCCAAAATAAAAGCGGCGATTTCTTTTCCTGCTTTTTTAAAAACCCTCTCAAGCGCGGCGATATTATTAAACGGAACGGAAACACTTAAATGGGAAAGCCCTGAAGGAATTCCTTTCGAATCCGGAACGCCGAAAGTGGTTGCGCCGGAACCCGCCTGAATCAAAAGCGAATCCACGTGTCCATGATAACCGCCGTCGATTTTTACGATGCGGGATCTGCCCGTATATCCGCGCGCAAGACGCACTGCGCTCATCACCGCTTCCGTGCCCGAGTTAGTTAACCGCACCTTTTGAACCATCGGAAAAAATTCACGGATTAATTCGGCGAGATAAGTCTCTTCTTTTGTGGGAGCGCCGAAGCTGGTGCCATCTTTTATTTTTTTTGAAACAGCCTGAATCAATCCCCGCGGAGCATGCCCCAAAAGCATCGGCCCCCACGAGCCGATGAAATCGATATACCGCTTCCCCTCTTCACTGTAAAGGTAGGGGCCGCGAGCGCGCTTGATAAAAACCGGAGAGCCGCCGACGGCTTTAAACGCGCGCACGGGAGAATTAACTCCGCCCGGAATCACTTTCTTTGCGGCTTCAAACAATATTTTATTTTTCATCCCGTTAGAGGCTCCTCACATTAAAATCAATCCGCAGATTTTTACTTTTACATTCAAACATAAAAAAATTATTTTCTTAATTGGGTTAAGACTCTAACGGGACTCATTTTTGATTTGAATCCAGTTTAAGATTTCATGCTCATGCTGATCTAAAAAAAGCGACGCCTCCCAGCGCAAAACCTGCTCGAAGTTATGTTCATTGAGCTCCCGGTCGTGAAACACGATACTGCCCTTTGATAAATCGCCTTTCGCGCAACGCAGCAAATAAAACTGCATATAAACAGGCTCGTGCTGATGTTGCACGCAAAGTTGATACATTCCTTCAAGGAAGTCATCCGCTCCCAAATCCGTCGTCAAAAGCCGCTGAACCCAAGCCCAAATTAAAAGCAAATGAGCTGATTTTTCATCCAACAAAGATATGCCCAGTTTAGTAAAACAATCATCCAGAGCCTTTTCTTTTTGAGCATCACTCGCCGATGCTTCCAGACAAATAATATTTTTGACTTCGTCAAACTCAAGGCCTTGCGCTAAAAGCAAATCGGCCCAAAGCACTATTTCCGGACCCGGCTTCTTATTCAGACTGCGCTGAGCCAAAACAAACGCGGTTAAATATTCGATTGATTTCATAATAAAAATCGGGCTCGTTCGGTTTCGGTGGGAATACGGCAAATTTCTTTCTTTCCGAAAGCGTGCCTGCGGTTGGAATAAAACAAATAACACGCGTCCGTAAAACTGCGCGGCAAAACGGAAAAGATAAGCCCCGGTGTCCAAAGCCCGCGCAAAAGACGGCAAATCTGAAAATAAGCCGACGAATACCGGTAAGTATTACCCTCGAAAAGAAGCACCATTGTGTTTGTCTCGGGTGAATACTCCATTCCTACTGTTTCTAAAATTTTTTGCCCCTTCCCCGACTGCTGCGAAACAAAACGGAATACATCTTTTTTATCGGAACGGATAATTGCGTCGACCACGGCATTGCAGGTATAGCAAACTCCGTCAAAAATAAGCACCGCTTTATCGGAAGGGTAAAGATTACTCATAATTCATTCTAGCAGAATTAGCGGCAAAACAACTTTAAGGTTAATCCTCGGCGTACTTGGCTTTTAATGACTCAACCACGGCCGGATCGGCCAACGTTGTCGTATCGCCCAAAGCTTTGCCGCAGGCAATGTCACGAAGCAATCGGCGCATAATTTTTCCGGAGCGTGTTTTGGGAAGATCCGCGGTAAAAATAATGTCATCGGGCCGCGCGATCGGTCCGATTTTTCTAGCCACATGCTCTTTCAACTCCGCCGCCAACGCGGGAGTCGCGTCGACTCCTTTTTTAACGGTTACAAAAGCCGCAATGCCCTGACCTTTAATTTCATGCGGACGTCCCACCACCGCGGCTTCCGCCACAAAATGATGATCTACAAAAGCACTTTCAATTTCAGCTGTGGCAAGCAAATGTCCCGCAACTTTCATCACGTCATCCACCCGTCCCATAAACCAAAAATAACCGTCCTCATCCAAATGCACTCCGTCGCCGGGAAAATACGCGCGCCCATTCCATTTCGCCCAATAAGTTTCCTGATACCGTTTGTCGTCTCCAAAAACCGTGCGGAGCATCGAAGGCCATGGCTCGGTGATCGCGACACAACCGCCGCCGCTTTTTAATTCTTCACCGGAATCATTTAAAACCTTAGCGGAAATTCCCGGAAAAGCCGTTCCCGCGGAACTGGGCTTCGCTTTTTGCGCGCCGGGCAAAGTGGTGATCATGATCGCGCCGGTTTCCGTTTGCCACCACGTATCCACAATCGGACATTTTTTACCTCCGATATGTTCGTGATACCACATCCACGCTTCGGGATTAATCGGCTCTCCCACAGAACCCAGAAGTCTCAAACTTTTTAAATCAAAACGCGCCGGAATATCCTCGCCCCATTTCATAAACGCGCGAATCGCAGTGGGAGCCGTATAAAAAATAGTGGGCTTATACTTTTGAATGAGCTCCCAAAAGCGCCCCTGATGCGGAAAGTCGGGGGCGCCTTCATACATCATCACCGTCGCCCCATTCGACAAAGGCCCGTAAACCACGTAGCTATGCCCCGTAACCCAGCCGACATCCGCCGTGCACCAAAAGATGTCATTGTCTTTCAAATCAAAAACCCATTTTGTGGTCGCAAAAACTCCGGTGAGATAACCGCCTGTGGTGTGCACAATCCCCTTCGGCTTTCCTGTGGTGCCGGAAGTATAAAGAATAAAAAGCATATCCTCCGCGTCCATCGGCTCCACGGGAGAATCCGTGTTTTCCTTTGCCATGGCTTCATGCCACCAAACATCGCGCCCCTCCTGCATCACAACGGGCTCGCCAGTGCGCTGAAACACAAGCGCTTTTTTAACACTCGGAGTTGATTTCAAAGCGTCGTCCACGATCGCTTTTAATCCGACTTTTTTCCCGCGCCTCCATCCGCCATCGGAAGTAATCACCACTTTGACTTGCGCATCATTAATACGGTCACGCAAAGCATCCACACTAAAACCGCCGAAAACAACGCTGTGTACGGCTCCCAACCGCGCGCAAGCCAGCATCGCGATCGCAGCTTCCGGAACCATAGGCATATAAATCGCGACACGGTCGCCCTTGCGCACCCCAAGCCGAAAAAGAACATTAGCGCACTTCGTGGTTTCAATCCAAAGATCCTCGTAGGTCAGGCGGCGGACATCTCCAGGCTCACCTTCCCAGAGAATGGCAGTTTTGTCTTTTTTGATTTCAATGCCGGGCGCGCCAAAAACATGCCGGTCCACGCAATTGAAGCACGCATTCAGCTTTCCACCGATAAACCATTCCGCATGCGGAGGATTCCAGCGCAAAGGACGGCTCCAGCGCTGAAACCAAGTTAATTGCTTTGCCCAAGTTTCCCAATAAGCAACGGAGTTTTGCGAAGCTTCGGTGAAAACACTCAAACTATTAATATGCGCTTGAGACTTAAACTGCTCGGAAGGAAAAAACTCACGCTTTTCGGAAAGCAAAACATCAATTTGCGGATTTGTCATTTTAAATCAACCCCCGTTAAATCTCATAGTGCGAGTTTACGAGCACAAATCATTTCAGGCAAAGCACCTTTTTATGCCTCACATTTTTTTGCCGCGTGAACGGAAAATGAAAAATTTCAGCCCTGCGAGTTTTGCGCCAAAGGACGCAACTGTCTGAGCAGGATGAAAGTTTTCATTTTCGTTCGTCACAGATTAGGATTCAGAAGCGGCTTCTTCCTCTTCCTCATCTTCTTCAGGCTCGCCCGTGTCAAAACCCCAGTTCGCGTGAAGATAAAAATCTTTAACCGGTTTTTCAAGACCCTGAAAAGTAAAAATAAAATTCGCGATTCCGCCCTGTTGAAGCTTTGCGGGAGAGGGTGAAATGCCCGTGCTCATTTGAGGTAAATGATACTCATCAAAAACAACCACCTGAACACGGATATTCTTTATCGCCTGTCCAAGGTTATTAATGACGATTCCGCGAATCTCGACGCCTTTTTCAAGGCTCGTTTCAGAGATAGCGCCCTTCACCACCACTTCGCGGGGAAGCTTGCGGAAGTCTTCGATTTCAGGAAAAGAGTTTAGTCGCATTAAAATGATGGGGCGGGCTACAGCCCGCCCCATTGATTAATTTTCTTTTGTAAGATCCCAGCGTTTTGCTTCTAAAATCGGCAGATTGGCTTCTGTCGGAACGTAAACAACCTGGGATTCGTTTTTCTGAAGCCCTTGAATCCAAAGATACTTCAAATAATTGGAAGTGATACTGCCCGCGATCACTTCATTGGCTTCAGCAACGCCGCGCGCGCGCGCAACTTCAATTTCAGCGTCTTTTTTGGCTTTTTGAAGTTCAAATTCCTTTTGCAGCGCTTCCTGTTCGGCGCGCAGCTTAGCTTCGATACTCATCGAAAAAGTCGGCGGCAATTTTACATCACGCAGCAAAACATCCTGCACAATGATTCCGCGCGGCTCTAAACGTTCTTTCAGGTGGGTAAAAATCTTACTGGTGATTTCACCGCGTCCTTTTTCGCTGTAAAGCGCTTTCACTTCATAGCCGCTGACAACGTTGCGAATCGCTTCGCGCACATACGGCTCAAGAATCGTGTTGCGATAATAATAGCCGATGGTTCGGCGCACTTGCGCGGCGCGGTCAGCCGGAACGTTGAACAGTACGGAAACATCCAAATTGGAAATCAGCCCCTCGGACGAAGGAACCTGGGCTTGTTCTTTCAATTCCTGAGTCTTAATATCCCAGATTTCAATCTGTGTAATTAAAGGGTTATAAAGATGCCATCCGGCATTCATCGGAGTTTCTGAGATTTTTCCCAAAGTACGTTTAACACCCACTTCGCCGGACTGAATTTCAGCACAGCCGGACAAAACAAAAGGCATCATTAGAAATGCCAGCAAAAACAGCTTTTTCATAAGAAACTCCTTAACACTTGTCTATTTTTAATTGGAAGTGGGCAATTATAGGCGGAAGTGAATGACGGACTCAAGCCTAAACGGCAAGTTCTGAAAAATTAACTACTTCAATGGGTTCAACCGCCTCTGAAAAAAGTTGGGGTTGACGTTCCTGGGGTGAAAGAGCAAACAAATCGACCGTTAACCCGCTTGAGTAGGTTTCAACACGATTCTCCCAGCCTTTGATCCAGCGTTCTTCTAACCGTTCAGACGGTGCATTATCTACCCGTCTCCTTAAGACCTTACGTGCGGCACTGACAAAGCCTGCTTCAACACCCGCGGTTTTGGCGGGCCAATGCATTTCCTGCAAAACCTGAAAAAGACCCCAGCCGTGAGAATGATACCTTTCACTGTCAGAAAGGCCGTCGCCCTTAAAATTTGTGTAATCAATCATCGCGTAAATTCCGTTTCGCGTACGGGTCAAAGCAAAAACTTTTTCAATAAAAACAGTCCTTTCTTCCGCGGGAACAAACTGCGCCATTTGAATAATGGAATTTTGAAAACGCCGGATCATAAAAACCGCCTGCGCATCCATCGTTTCTTCCAAAAATTGTCTGAGCCCCACCATTGCTTCGCCTGATTGATCCGCTAAAAAAGCCTCACGATTTTTCCACGGCATTCCTGAACGGATCATTTCTGAGAGCCATGCCGGCACCGTACGCCCTTGCTTTTCCAAATAAAGCATCAACTCCGGAAAACTTTCCCTAAAGGGTCCCCGACGGTCATGCGGATACCATATAAAATGCCCGATTCCAAGTGATGGAAAATCTTCGCCTTCATTCCAGGTCGTCAAACACTCCGTGCGCAAACTACATTCATTCTTGAAAATCATTTTGGCAATCCATTGGGCATCTTCTTGGTTCAAAAAAACCGGCTCGGCGGAAGAAAAAGAAGGCACGCTTAAAAAAAGAAGGCAAAGCAGCGTGAAAAAGCGCGAAGGGGTCCGTAGAAAGCGGGGCAGACTCCAACAGCATGAATCGGAATATTTTTCCGGAAAATTCCGCATGAGCCCCCCTTCTGATCAAGCCTAAGTGAATGAATGATTTGACTGTCTTCATTAACGGCTCATTTTCAAAACAGCTTCAGCTTAAAAAGCAACCTCCTTCATTAGGTTTTCGTATTCTGCGTCGTTCAAACTTCGTATGGGAGGGGCATCGGCCTGAATAATTTTCTTCAACACCTTAAATTGATCGCGATCCAATCCCTGACGGACTTTAAAAACAGAGCGGGAGTCGCCCTGATAACGAATGCGTGCCATCAGGAGCCAGTTTTTAACGATATAGGCCTCCCCTCCCTCTGACGTTTCATTCTCACGCTCATCAATGATGATCGCGCCCTCAAAAGGCCAAGCCGCGGCGCCAAAGCGCTGCAAAGCCCGTGCGAGTTTTTTAATGTGCTCGGCCGCTTTTACGGCATCCTTGCAAGCTCCGTCACATTGCCCCAGCCCAATACCCGCGCAGACCCCCGAACCTCTCTCAATACCCAGTCCTTTGCGGCAAATTCTGTTTTTTTCCGCAATGCTTAATAAGGCTTGCTTAGCTTCCCGAAACCCGCGAAAAAAACCGAGCGCATCTTCCTTATTTAAAACTTCACTCTCGGGAAGAAGCTGAATCCACGGAAAAACACCGTCGGGTTGTTTTACCGCGCAAACCATTCCGCCCTGCAGCTTGGGTTTTTTCGCAAAAACAGGCTGATATTTTTCATTCAACTCAGCCTCAAGAAACAAAGCGGATAATTCACCCGGCGATTTAAACCACTCCATATCACACGCCTGCGGAAGCAAAAGCCCGTCTTTGGTGCTTTCAAAATCACCGTAAAAATGCCCTAAAATTCTTTCGCGCAAATTACCGCTTTTTCCGACATAAAGAACTTCTTTTTTCTCACCGCGAAAAAGATAGCACCCGGGAGCTTCGGGAACATTCATAAAACGTTCGGCGGGAATGCGGCTTTCTACCGGTCTGCCGGCAACCAGCTTTTCAAACACATCCCGAAAACGCGCCGCACCGACATCCTGAGCGCTCTTCTGAAAAAAATCCCACACGGCTTGGGCATCATCCAGCGCGCGGTGCCGGCTGGAAACCGACAACCCATGTCTACCGATAATTTCGGATAAATTATGGCGTTTGTATTCAGGATAAAGCGCACGCGATAATCTCGCGCTGCAAAGCGTTGAAGCTTGATAGCGGCGGGAAAGCCGACGAAGCTCATAGCGGATAAAATCGTAATCGAACCGCACGTTATGCCCAATAAAAAGCGCGTCCCGCAATTGTTCTTCAACCTGATCTGCAACAGCTTCGAAAGGAGGCGCAGAGACAAGATCTTGATCTGAAATTCCGGTGAGCCCCTGTACAAATATAGGAACCGATTGCCCCGGATTAATCAAACTTTGAAATCGGCTTACTTCACGGCCATTCTCAATGCGGATAATTCCGACTTCAATCAGACGATTCGCACCGGGACTTCCTCCCGTCGTTTCAACGTCAACAATCACCATGGGTTTTGTGTAAGGAAAAGACATGCTTGATTATAAATGACGACACAAGTTATGGGGGCATAACTTGTTTGTCTGAGTTTATCCTGAGTGAACGCAAAAAACCGAAGGATCAATACTAGAAAAGTGGATTCCGAACTTATTGGAAGGCAACTCGCGGTTGGGCTCAGCCCAAAGTAAAACATGGTAGTGAAAAAAAAACGTAAGCCGACCATGTTATAGTCGGCAGATACAATAGCCCCCTTTGGGAAATAAAAGACGCGGGCAAGCTTAAGCTTGCCCGCGCAAAAAACGCTTTTTGTTACAAAAAGCGAAAATAATACTGTTTCTAAGAAAAAGAAACGAGCGCAGCTTCCGCTGCGCTCGTTCTTTTTCCCGGCTGGGAACGAAACTTATCTTTTGTAGCCGGGAATGGGTTTTGTCACAAGATCATAAGTTGCGTTCACAACTTTGATCGGAGCCTTGATCACTTCCCCCGTTACTTTACGAACAGGGTCACTGACCGGTGCAATCGGCTTCATCAGCATGTCAAAACCTTTGAACAAGCTGTCTTTGGTGAAGCCAATCAAACGGCCAAGATCATGCTCAGGACGAAAGTCCGAAGCAACACGATCTTTCACCAAAATACGGTCTGCTGTTTCCAGCATACTAAAGCCGGGACTTGCCCCAACCATCATCATTACTAAAGCCAATGCTATTACCTTTTTCATATTGAACCTCCCGGGTTCTGAGAACCCTTTAACCATCTCAATAACTTATCCCCACTATTAAACTTATATTACGTCCTATAAATATCAACTATCAATTTATAACATTTACATAACTATAATAAAATAAACAACTTATAATTAGTTTTTTAATTAAAATAAGTCTTATAATGATCAAAAAATACAACAGACAGCCACTGAAATAGTTTGTTTGTTTATTTGATTTTTTAAACCTCTAAAGGCATAATTTAAATAGTTTTAATCTTTGGACAAAAGGATTTTGTCCGGTTTTTTCGCAACTAAAGGAAGTATGGTTTCATCAGCCAAATATAAGCTTCTCCTTATCGATGACGACATTGAGTTCGCGAAAGTAACCCGATTCAGGCTCGCACATTCGGAAAAGCCCCGTTTTGAAGTTCATTCCACTTCTTCGCTGAAAAGTGCACTGGAAATTCTGCCTGTTCAATACTTTGACATCATTTTGCTCGATCTGATGCTGCCGGATGCCGAAGGGCTTGAAGGACTATCTCAAATTATCGCGGCCGGAAAGCAAACGCCTGTCGTGGTCATGACTGGTCTCGATAATGATCAAATTGCGATTGATGCTATCCGCAAAGGCGCTGAAGACTACATTGTCAAAGGTGAAACCCAGCCTAAAATGCTTTTGCGGATTATCCGCCACGCGATTGACCGCTATCAAATCAAAAAGAAACTGCGCGTTGTCACCGGAAAATTACGTCAGGTAAACGCGCAGCTTGAAAAATACGCCGTGCTAGATCCTTTGACCGACACTTATAACCGCCGCGGATTACAGCAAATTCTGACGCGGGAAATTCATTCAGCCGAAAGAAAAGGATCTTCCCTGTTGGCAATGGTGATGGATATCGACAATTTTAAAAAGGTCAATGACACACTCGGTCATCCCTCCGGCGATATCGTCATCAAAGAAGTCGCAAAAAAAATAAAGGACTCGATTCGCATCTCGGATTATGTCGGCCGCATCGGGGGCGACGAGTTTGTTTTATTGCTTCCCGAAACCAGCCTCGAAGAAGGCGTAAAACTGGCTGAAAGATTGCGTCTTTCCATTTCAAATATGCATCTTCACATATCCGAAACACAGCGGATCAATATTACCGTCAGTATCGGAATCGCGCCGGTTTCGCTCCATATCATCTCAGTAGATGAAATTCTGGGCATCACAGATCCTCTTTTAATGGAAAGTAAACATAACGGAAAAAACCAAATCTATTATGAGTCCGCCGGGGCTCCGCGGGGGATCTCTCACCGCGACACACACTTAGCGGATTATCTTTCGTCTTTACGCCGGGGAGAGCATTTTTTCGCGGTTAAACAGCCGATTCACCACTTGCTCACTCAGGAGATTGTCGCTTTTGAATTCTTAACCCGCATGCGTCACGACACATTGGCGATGCCGAACGATTTTCTCAAGGCTGCGCTTGAAAACAATATGATCACGCTCGTGGATCACCATTGCTTCAACGCTTGCGTTGCCGCTTCCCAATCCGCGCCTCACATGACCGACCGTCACATCAACTTGCTTCCGTCAACGATCATGGATATTCCCGCGGAAAAGCTTGTTGAAAAACTATCGGGATTGAATCAAACAAAATACTGCATTGAAATCAGTGAACAGCAAATCCTGGGTGATTCAACCCATTTAGCCGAAACCATCCGGGTTTTAAAACGGTGTGGAATCAAAATCGCCATGGATGATGTTGGATTCGGCAATACATGTCTTGAAAATCTCTTTCACATCGAGCCCGATGTGATTAAAATTGACAAAAAGTGCGTGATGGGTATTTCCTATCAGCCTACAATGCAGAAAACATTGCAGCATTTCTTAAGAATTGCGAAAGATCTGAACGCGATTGTCATTGCTGAAGGCATTGAAACCCGTGAAGATCTGGAAACGCTGGTTCAGCTGGGCGTTACACTGGGCCAAGGCTATCACTTAAGCATACCTGCCTAAATTTTCCGTTTTATGAAAAATAAAAAAGCTGTAAAGAAAAAGCTGGGCGTCCGTTCAAAATCTCCGTCCGAAATCAAAGAATTGCGCCAAAAAATCGCTTTTCTTAACTCCGTGATCGACAATATTCCGAACATGGTTTTTCTCAAAGAAGCTAAAAGTTTAAAGTTTGTCCGCTTTAACCGTGCGGGAGAAAAATTGCTGGGCTACACGGAAAAAGACTTACTCGGAAAAAATGACTACGACTTTTTTCCAAAAGACGAAGCGGATTTTTTCACCAAAAAAGACCGAGAGGTTTTAAAAAGTAAAGACGTCTTTGATATTACGGAAGAACCAATTCAAACCCGAAAAAAAGGATTAAGAATTCTACACACAAAAAAATGCGCGCTTTACGATTTAAACGGAAAACCGGCGTATCTTCTGGGTATCTCCGAGGATATCACCGACAGAAAAGACGCTGAAGCCAAACTTGCGGAAAGCGAAAAACGGCTTTCTCTCGCGCTGCAGGCTTCTCAAATAGGAACTTGGTGTTGGCAGGTTCAGGCAGATAAACTGATTTGGGATGAAAATAGCTATAAGCTCTTTGGTGTCACGCCGAAGAAATTTACCCCCAACTACGCAAGCGTGATGAATCTTATTTGCCCCCGCGACCAGGAGCGCATCAAAAAAACCCTTACGTCCGCTTTGCTCGCAGGGAAAGAATACAATCAGGAATTCAATATTTTTCTTTCGAATAAATCAGAACGGGGAATCGCGGTGCGCAGCATGATTGACCGCAATGAAGTCGGAGAAGCCGTCTCTCTGACCGGTATTTGCTGGGACATTACCGAACAACAGCAAAAGCACGCGCTGGAAGTTAAATCCGAAATGATTTCCATGGTCTCCCATGAACTTCGAACGCCTCTGCACACGATCAAAGAAAGCATCAGTGTCATATTGGAAGGTTTAACCGGTTCGGTTAATTCCGAGCAAACCGAAGTACTTGAGACCGCGCGCCTGTGCATTGATCGCCTGACGCGCCTGATCAACAACGTTTTAGATTTTCAAAAAATGGACGCAGGTATTTTAGACTTAGATTACGAAAAAACGGACTTAAACCAGCTGATTCGGGAAATTGCCGGTATAGAACTTCCTAATGTCCAGAAAAAAAATCTGTCTATTGCACTGGAGCTTTGCGCGGGCGAACTTACGGCGGAAATTGATACGGATAAAATGATTCAAGTGCTCACCAATCTGATTCATAACGCGGTTAAATTTACGGAACGGGGCGCCATTACAGTCAAAACCCGTAAAGAACAGGGATTCGCCAAAATCTCCGTTCGCGACACCGGTATTGGTTTTTCACAGGCGGATGCTGACAAAATATTTCGTGAATTCGGTCAAACTGAGTCATCCCGCAAATTTTTTCCTCAAGGAACAGGTTTAGGTCTCGCTATTTCAAAAAAAATTGTCCTTCAGCATCAAGGAAAGATTTGGGCCGAAAGTAAAAAGCCGCTCGGAAGCGTTTTTCATGTTCTTTTGCCTTTAAAGCAAGGCGCGCATGACTCCCCAACCGCCTAAAAAAATACTGATTGTCGATGATGAAACCGACACCCTGAGACTGCTCCGTCTTCGCCTCGAAAAAAAAGGGTATCAAATTACGGCGTGTGAAAACGGAAAAGACGCGCTCCTTGAAGCGCAAAAAACAACCCCGGACCTCGCGATACTCGACATCAAACTTTCCGACATGACGGGCTATGACATTTTGAAAAAATTTAAAGCTAACCCGGCGCTGAAAAATGTGCCGGTTATTTTTTCAACCGCGGATGCCAGTGTCGCGCTTAAACAAACCGTGCGGGCCCATGAAGCCAATGACTACGTCATCAAACCTTACGACGCCCATCAGCTTTTAAAGAAAATAGAGGCGCTGTTACATTAAAGCTCTGAGCCTTCGGCTTAAGCCGGAGCTTTGCTCCGGACCCATGGTCGTATGACCACAACCGGCGGATGCTTTGCAATCTCGAATGGACTATGCGGCTGCGCTGAAAGCACAGAGCAAAAAAAGTCAGTGTGACAGCGGCGGACTATCGGGATGAGACTTAAATACCAACGACGGATCGCGGTACCACTTAAATTCAATCAGGTTGTTGGACGGATCTTTGAGAAAGAATGTTTTGTGCTCACGCGGAGTGCCCTGAAAGCGAACAAAAAGTCTTTGAAAAAAATCTGCGTTTGAAGCGGTCAGCCGCGCATGAAACTCATCAAACTGCTTTTCGTCATCAAGAATGACGCCAAAATGACGCGGATACATTGAGACGCGGGCGGGCACATCTTTGAGGGAAACATGCGCCACCGCCTGATGCCCAAAAAAATCGATAATGCAACGCTCCGGCTCAACCAAATCAATCCGAAAGCCAAGCTTGTCACGGTAATAGCTTGTCGTTGACTCCACATCCTTCACGGGAAATGCGAGATGAAAAATGGGTCGTTTCATTTAAGTTGTCGCTAAGTTAATCGCCCAGCCCAGAAAAACAATTTGAGGAATCGCAATCAGCATCATAAGCACAGCAGACTTCCATCCGAGATTTTTCCACATCAACGTAATTTCTGTCAAATCCGTCGCGACGCCCGCCATTAAAAAAATCGCCGCATTCCCCATCGCGCCGGTTTGCTTATAAAGTTCAAACGCGAGAAAAGACATTCCCTCCGAGCACACCTCAACCACGGTGGCTAATCCAAGCGTCGCGAAAAGACCCCCAATATCAGGACCTAAATAATTTTTAAACCATTCCTGAGGAATAAGCGCCGAAGACAACGCGGCCAAAAACATTCCCAGTGAAATCCAGGGCAAAACCATCTCGGACAAATTTCTTGTTCCGTGGGCAATCGCGAAAACATGCGCCGCTCCGCTCCGGCTCCGAAACTCGGACCACCACGCTGAAGCGCTGATCACTTCCTGATCCGCGACTGGTTTAACCGCGCCCAACCAGCCGCGGCAGTCCGCGTTTTGAAAAAGAAAACCGGTGGTCAACGCGATTAGGATCGCTGAAAAGATAATGACAACACCCCAAATCTTGAAAAACCCAATTAAAAGAAAAGTCATGGCTAAGTTCGCCCAGGGACTCGCCAACAAAAAGCTGACAACGGAAGCGCGGGAAGCACCTTTTTTATAAAGCTGTATCGCAATGGCCAAAAGCCCATGACTGCAGGAACTCATCAAAAAACCTAACCCAACGGAATAAAGGAGATTGCGTTTCCGCTTCCCCGAAAGCAACGCCATAATCCAGGCTGACGGAACCCAAGCATCCACAGCACCGCCCACAACCAATCCTGCCATCAATGGTAAAAGAACAACATGAAAATTATGTTCTAAAACCCGGCGAAACGCCTCGAGTCCGGGCAATAAAACCGAAACCGTCCAAATAACGAGGAGCAAAACAATACTCCAAAGTGACCGGGATTTTTTCCATTCAAACCGCGTTGGAATATGACAGCAACTTTCATTCATTCCATAATACTAACATAATGAAAAGAGTAAAAAGAGCCCATAGACCGCCATCGCCTCCGGCGCATATAATTCAGCATGAATCTTTTAGCTTTTGATACTTCCGGCCCGGTCATGAGCGTTGCGCTCAAGTGCGGAAATACGCCCATCCTTGAAAAGGTCCGCTCCGCCGCTTGGGGACACATGGAAGAATTGCTCCCATTTACGGATGAACTTCTACGCGAAAGAAACCTCAAAATTACCGACGTTGAGAGCTTTTTGCTTAACCGTGGTCCCGGATCATTTACGGGTTTACGCATCGGATTCTCCACTCTTTTGGGTCTCATCGCGGCCAACCCCAAACCCTGTTTTGGAGTCGATTCATTAGATCTGCTTACGGAACGCATTCCCTGTGAAAATCATTCTCATTTGGCGGTTTGCCTGGACGCTTTCCGCTCAAAGTTTTACACCAAAATTTTTGAGAATAAAAATAATCAATGGCAAGCTTGCGGGTCGTCGCAAGCCCTGGAAATGAATCAAGCCTTAGAGCTCATTCCGGAAAAAGCTTTCATTTCCGGAAACGCGCTCGACCGGTACCGAAACCTTTTTGAAGCATCCCAAAAATCATTTGTCCTCGCCGCCCAAGACTTATGGTCGCCGCGCGCATCTTCGCTGATTCGGCTTTATCAAAATGATTCGCCGGCGGTAAAAAAACTGGTATCCTCTGAAGATTTCCTGCCGGTTTATCTCCGGCTTTCTGAACCCGAAGAACGCAAAGCGGAACTCAAATTAAAATGACACTGCAGAATCATTCCGAAAAACAAGACCTCGGATTCAATGTCTGGGTTGAACTCAAAGCTGGACGTTTGCTTGAAAACATGAATCTGATTCGTGCTGCCGCCGGATCTGACAATGATGTTCTCGCCGTCATCAAAGCTAACGCTTATGGTCATGGCTTACGCCAAGTGGCGCGTGCTTTAGACGGGCATGTTCTTTATTTAGGAGTCTCCTCTATCAAAGAAGCGCTTGAGCTGAAAGACCTGGAATTAAAGTCACGGATTTTTCTTTTTGGGCGGATTTTCCCGAATGAAATCGGCGCCGCACTGTTGGATGGCATCACGTTAAGCGTTTCGAGTTTTTCTGAAGCGGATGATATTTCCAAGGCGGCGCAGGCCCTCGGAAAAAATGTCCGCATTCACGCTAAGGTGGATAGCGGCATGGGCCGTATGGGTATTCCGTTTGACCGTGCGCTGACGGACATCGAAAAAATCTCCAAACTGCCCGCGATTGAACTCGAAGGGGTTTATTCGCACTTCCCTTCTGCGGAAACGGATGATGCTTTTCGTACCAAACAAATTCGTGACTTTGAATTGCTTGTGCGCGCGCTGGAAGCCAAAGACATTAAGCTTCGCTTTAAGCATTTGCAAAACAGCGCGGCTTGCCTGAGCGTCAAAACAAAATGCACTAATTTAATTCGTCCCGGGCTATTTTTATACGGTATTAGTTCTGGGCTTACGCCCCAACCTCAAATGCCGAAACTGAAGCCTGTGCTTTCGCTCAAGGCTAAAATTATTCATGTTAAGCGATTGGCGCCCGGAGCCACTGCGGGCTATGGCCGCCGTTTTACCGCAAAAGATCCCGCAACCATCGGCATTTTGCCCATCGGCTATGCGCAGGGATATTCGTTTTCCGCCTGGGAAAAAGCGCACATTCTTTATCAAGGAAAGCGTTTTCCTTTGGCCGGACGAATTTCCATGGATTATATGACCGTCAATTTCGGCGACCAGTATGTGCGTGCCGGCGACACCGTGACACTGCTTGGGGAAGACGGCGATGACTGCATCACCGCCAATGAAATCGCCGCATGGGCAGGCACCATTCCTTATGAAATCGTCACCGCATTGCAAAACTATCTCCCCAGAATAATCGTGTGATGAGCTCTGATTCCAAAACTCAAGAGACTCTTATTCGTTGGATTCCCGAAACAACTTCCACTAATTCTGCGGTGATTGAAATCGCTGAGCGCGAAAAACTGAAAACACTGGTGCTCGCAGCCGATCACCAAACTCAGGGACGCGGGCAATTCGGCAGAAAATGGCTTTCCTCCCCGAATGAAAATTTGCTCTTTTCATTTTATTTTAAACCCCGAATTCAGCCGGACGAGGCTGCTCCGATCACACAACTGGCATGCCGGGCCGTTTTAACTGTCTTAACTGATTTAAAACTTTCATGTATGATCAAGCCGCCTAATGACATTCTGGTGAATGGTAAAAAAATTTGCGGTATTTTGACGGAAGCCAGCTCCAGCGGAAAACATTTGAACCATATCATCATCGGAATCGGCTTAAATGTGAACGGAAACCGAGAGACTTTGCTTCCGGAAGCAACTTCAATTCGAATTGAATCAGGAAAAGAAGAAAATAGGGAAAAAATACTAAAATTAATCGTTTCTCAGCTTAAAAATGAGCTTACATCCCATTTTAAAATCGATTTTGATCACCTTGTGGAGTGAACTAAGTGAATAAGACTCAAAAAATTCATCTGATTGATATTGGAAATACAAGCGCTACTTATGGAATCACCCTCGATAGCAAAACAGTCAAGTCCCAATCCCTTCTAATTAATCAAATCCCAGAATTAGTCCGAAAAAATAATAAGAGTGGGTTGAAACAAGAAAATATCATTCTTATATCTTCCGTCGTCCCACAAAGTACCGATTATTTGATTTCTGAACTCAATGCGCGCGGAAAATTTGTAATCTATGAAATCGGAAAAGATATTCCTGTTCCTATTAAAAGCCTCTACGAAAAAGAGTCTAAATTGGGAATAGACCGTAAAATTGATGCTTTTGGTGCTATAAAGTCAAAAAAACTGCCTTGTTTGGTGTTTGATTTTGGGACAGCGCTTACCTGCGACCTCATTGACGAAAAGGGAACGTTCTTAGGTGGGTTGATTATTCCCGGACCGGCAACTTCGCTTAAGTCTCTTTTGAATAATACGGCTCAATTACCCAAAGTATTCCAAATTAAGCCTGAAACCGGCCGCCCCTACGGAAGAAACACCCAAGATTGCATTCAGCATGGCGTCATTCAAGCCTATGCCGCCATAACAGACGGTCTGATTGCTAAGCTCTCGAAAGAGTTTAAGAAAAAACCCCATGTCATTATTACCGGCGGATTTTCCTCCTTCATTGGGGAAATTATCCAGTCGAAGGCGCTCGTTAATCCCAATCACACGCTTGAGTCAATGCTTACGCTTTATCTCAACTGGAGAGATTAAACTGCATCTGAGCTTGGCGCATTACTACCCACAAAATGTGCCAAAAGTAGCCATCCGCACAGCTTAGAACCACCCCACTCCCTCTAGAGAAGACTGGCACGGGAATTGATTTGCAAGTCATGATCACTCCCTCCTTTTAACTCATTGCTTTTTGGGTAAGGGAGACTAGAATGATCGCCCTTAGCAGTCGGCTTAGCTGACTGCTAATTCACAGCAATATTAATAATAAAAGCGCGTTATTCCGCTCAAAAAGTTTAGCCGCAAGGCGGCTGCAAGACACCGAGGAGACGCACTGTAAAAGGTGCGTCGCACGAGTGTGGCAAAGCAGCCAACGCCGCGGATGAATTTTTTCAGGGGAATGACCAAGTTAATCAAGGAGACAGACACAAATGGCTAAGCAAATACTGTTTGATGAAGACGCAAGAAAAGCAATTCAGCGTGGTGTTGATAAGCTCGCCAATGCGGTAAAAGTAACGCTCGGGCCTAAGGGCCGCAATGTGGTAATCGAAAAGAAATTCGGTTCCCCTTCTATTACAAAAGACGGTGTCACAGTTGCCAAAGAAATTGAGCTGGATGACGCTTATGAAAACATGGGCGCTCAGATGGTCAAGGAAGTTGCTTCCAAAACCGCCGATATCGCCGGTGACGGAACCACGACGGCAACGATTCTCGCTCAGGCAATTTACCGCGAAGGTTTGAAGAACGTGACTGCCGGCGCGAATCCGCAGGAATTAAAGCGCGGTATCGACAAAGCCGTGGAAGCGGTTGTCGCCGAACTCGACAAAATCGCAAAACCGGTCGGTAAAGATAAAAAAGAAATCGCGCAGATCGCAACCATCGCCGCGAACTCCGATGAAACCATCGGCAACATTATTGCCGAAGCCATGGACCGCGTCGGTAAAGACGGCGTGATCACGGTTGAAGAAGCGAAGACAACCGAAACATCGCTCGATGTGGTTGAAGGGATGCAATTCGACCAGGGTTATCTTTCGCCTTATTTTGCGACCGATACCGAAAACATGGAAGCGGATCTCGAAGATCCGTATATTTTGATCAACGAAAAGAAAATTTCGGCGATGAAAGATTTGCTGCCGGTGCTTGAAGCCGTCGCTAAATCAGGCAAGCCGCTTTTGATTATCGCTGAAGATGTTGACGGTGAAGCTCTCGCGACACTCGTGGTCAACAAAATTCGCGGCACATTGAAAATCTGCGCTGTCAAAGCACCGGGTTACGGCGACCGCCGCAAAGCGATGCTGGATGATATCGCGATTTTGACGGGCGGACGCGCAATCACGGAAGATCTTGGGCTAAAGCTTGAGAATATCACCGTGAAGGATCTGGGTCGTGCGAAACGCGTCACCATCGATAAAGACAACACCACCATTATCGAAGGTGCCGGCAATACGAAAGAAATTGCAGGACGCGTCGGACAAATCCGCAAGCAAATCGAAGAAACGGATTCCGATTACGATAAAGAAAAACTGCAGGAACGTCTCGCGAAGCTCGCGGGCGGCGTTGCGGTCATCAATGTCGGAGCCGCGACCGAAACTGAAATGAAAGAAAAGAAAGACCGTGTGGATGACGCGTTGCACGCGACACGCGCGGCCGTTGAAGAAGGCATTGTTGCCGGCGGCGGCATTGCTTTGGTCCGTGCTTCCGCGGGCCTCGACTCCATCAAGCTCAAAGGCGATGAAAAAATCGGCGCCGAAATCGTCAAGCGCGCGCTTGAATTTCCGCTTCGTCAGCTGGCTGAAAACGCCGGCGATGAGGGCTCGGTTGTGGTTCAGCGCGTTCTCAGCGAGTCCGGTAACATCGGATATAACGCGGCGAATGGCGAGTATGTTGACCTGATTAAAGCCGGTATCATCGATCCGAAAAAAGTAACCCGTAGCGCTTTGCAATATGCAGCCAGCGTTGCCGGTTTGCTTTTGACCACGGAAGCCTTGATCACTGACATCCCTGAAGAAGACAAGTCTCCGGCAATGCCCGGCGGCGGTATGGGGGGAATGGGTGGCATGGGCGGTATGGGCGGAATGATGTAGGGAGCTACAGCTGATCGATCCGCGTGCTCAAACAGTCCTCGGGCTTCGCCCTGCGGAACTGCGCGCGCCGGATCAATCAGCTTCCTCTCTAGGCTTGCTAGTTGAAAAATTTTTAGACAAATAAATTGAGGAGACAAAAAAATGAAAATTAAACCTTTAAGCGATCGCGTTCTTGTTGAAATTCTCGAAGCTGAAGAAAAAACCAAAGGCGGCATTATTCTTCCCGACACAGCTAAAGAAGAAAAAACCGAAGGCAAAGTCATTTCCGTTGGTCCGGGCAAGACACTTGATTCCGGTAAAGTGCAGGAGCCTCAGGTTAAAAAAGGCGATCGCGTTATCTTCGGAAAATATGCCGGCGATGAAATCTTAGTTGAAGGCAAGAAGCACAAAATCTTGTCCGAAAACGACATTCTCGCAGTCGTCGACGCTCAGTAAATATTTAAGCTCTGCACCTGCGGTACAACCGCGGCGCACAAACAAAACTAAATGCCGGTTGCGGTAAATACCGCAGAGGCAAAAGGAAACAGTATGGCTAAACAATTATCGTTCTCCGAGGACGCGCGCCACAAAATTAAACGCGGCGTTGATATCCTCGCCAAGACCGTCGGCGTCACGCTGGGGCCCAAAGGCCGCAATGTGGTGATCGATAAAAAATTCGGCGCGCCGATCATCACCAAAGACGGTGTTTCGGTCGCCAAAGAAATCGAACTGAAGGATCCGTATGAAAATATGGGTGCCCAGATGGTTCGTGAAGTATCCGAAAAAACCAATGACGAAGCCGGCGATGGAACAACCACCGCAACCGTGCTCGCGCAAGCGATTGTCAGCGAAGGTTTGAAAAACGTCACTGCCGGCGCCAATCCGACCGCTTTAAAACGCGGTATCGATAAGGCTGTCAAAGCGGTCGTTGAATCGATCAAAACGCTTTCAAAAAAAGTCAGCGGCAAAGAAGATTGGAAAGCCGTGGCCACAATCAGCGCCAATGGCGATGCTTCAATCGGTCAGCTGCTTGCGGACGCGCTTGAAAAAGTCGGTAAAGACGGCGTCATCACGGTTGAAGAAGCCAAAGGCTTTAAAACCGAAGTAGACACGGTTGAAGGAATGCAATTCGACCGCGGCTATTTGTCGCCTTATTTCGTGACCGATGCCGACCGCATGGAAGCCATTCTGAAAGATCCGTATATTTTGATTTGTGAAAAGAAAATTTCATCGATCAAGGAAATGATTCCGGTTCTTGAAGCCGTCGCGCAATCCGGCCGTCCGCTTTTGATCATCTCCGAAGAAGTTGAAGGCGAAGCACTTGCGACTCTCGTGGTGAACAAAATCCGCGGAACACTTCAGGTCTGCACTGTCAAAGCTCCGGGTTTTGGTGATCGCCGTAAAGCGATGCTCGAAGATATCGCGACTTTGACCAAAGGCCGTTTTATTTCCGAAGACCTTGGCATCAAGCTTGAGAACGTGAAAGTGGAAGATCTCGGCCGCGCGGACCGCGTTGTCATCGGCAAAGAGAACACCACCATCATCGGCGGAGCTGGCGCGCAAAAAGATATCAAGGCTCGTTGCGAGCATATCAAGAGTCAGATCGAAAAGACGGACTCCGATTATGACCGCGAAAAGCTTCAGGAGCGTCTCGCGAAACTCGCGGGCGGCGTTGCTGTCATCAAGGTCGGCGCGGCAACAGAAATCGAAATGAAAGAAAAGAAAGCCCGCATGGATGACGCGTTACACGCGACACGCGCGGCAATTGCTGAAGGCATTGTCCCGGGTGGCGGAGTCGCGTTGTTGCGCTCTATCGCTGCGCTTAAAAACGTAACCGCGGAAGGCGATGAAGCTACAGGCGTGGAAATTGTGCGTCAGGCACTCAAAGCTCCCGCTTTCAAAATCGCGGAAAACGCGGGCGAAGAAGGTTCTGTCGTTGTCCAAAAAATCTTGTCTGAAAAAGGCAATTTTGGATTTAACGCCGCTACCGGTGAGTACGAAGATCTCGTCGCGAAGGGCGTGATTGACCCGGCTAAAGTGGTGCGCGCCGCGCTTGAAAATGCCGCAAGTATCGCCGGTCTGATCTTAACGATGGAATGCGCGATCATCGAAAAGAAAGCTGAGCCGAAAAAAGGCGAAAAGGGGGCGGATGTTGCCTCTTATGCCGAAGAAGCTCTCGATTAAACGCGGTTGAGCTTTGCTCAGAGCAAAAGCAAAACAGAAAAGCCGGTCAGCAATGACCGGCTTTTTTTCTACTTACTCTGCGGCTATTGACGCAACCGGTGTGTAATTATTTTGGCCCCTGCCCGCTTCACCCGTTATACTTTAAATGTATGAAGAAATTCCGACGGACTCTTTTTTTCGCTTTGATGATTACGGCCTTTTTTTTAGCCGGGCTGCTCGTTTGGATAGATTTGATTTTACCCATGCATCTGCCAAGCCCCCTAAGCCATGTCCCGCTAGCAGTCTTAGTTCTGGCACTCGTTCTTTTAGCGTGGCATCTCCTCCGAATTCACGTCAAGAAACCAAGCGCAACCCGTGTCTTTATTACTTTTGGTCTGGGAGGTCTTTGCATTCATTTGCTTTGTGCCGCGCTCACGAAAGACGCTCTCATTTGGATTCCCGGCCTTCTTGCTCATGAACAAACCATTTGCAGATGGTTCGGGCTGATCGCGCTCATGCTTAACTTTCTTGGCATTCACGGTGCTTTGCGCGGCCCTTTAACCAAGCGTGTACACATTCCCCTGCCGCCTCAATTAAAAAATTTGAACGGATTCAAGATTGTGCAAATCAGCGATCTGCATATCGGCCCTTTGATTCGGCGCGGATACGTTGCCAAAGCGGTTAACCGCATTAAAAAATTGAAGCCTGACCTCATTGTGCTCACCGGAGATATCGGCGACAGCGACCCTGCTATTTTTGGAAACGACGCGGCACCGCTTCAGGAGCTTTCCGCGCCCGAAGGCGTTTTTTATATTCCGGGCAATCATGAATATTATTGGGATGCCAAAGCCTGGATTAAAGTCTTCTCCGATCTGGGATTAACCCCATTAATCAATCAGGGAACTTGGATTGCGAATAAAAAAATATGGTTGGGGGGCATTACAGATCCGGACGCGGGTGATTTCATTCCCGAACACCGCCCCGACGCTGAAAAAGCGATGGGTACTTTAAAAACCGACGCCACACTTCAAATACTTTTGGCGCATCAACCTAAAAGCTGCTTTGACGCTGAAAAAGCGGGGTTTAACCTTATGCTTTCAGGCCACACGCATGGAGGACAGTTCTTTCCATTCAACTTGATTGTAGCGCTGGTCAATCCCTACAGCAAAGGGCTCAACCAACATGGAAAAATGTGGATTTACGTCAATCGGGGAACTGGCTTTTGGGGGCCGGCATTGCGCCTCGGCGTCCCCGCTGAAATTACGCTGATCGAATTTACGGCTTAACCCACCGAAGGCGGAGGTAAATCATCCGCCATTGGGGCTCCATTCGACAAAGGCTCATTGCCTTTATTAAGACGCTTGAGTCTTTTGGCTTCCTGCTTTTTACGGCGCTGCTCTTCTTTGCGTTTCTTGTTACCCTGATAGTTCGGCTTCAAATGAATTCCTGACGATTGCCATAACGGAATAATTCATGCGGGGCAACAGCGCACAAATCGGACGCCTTTTGCGTCATTGTAAAGAATGGAGTGCTGGCGGTATTTTACCCCGATTTCGACCGCTTGGGTTTGTGAAATATTTTCTATCGTAAAGCTGCCCTCGACATGCCCGTCCAGCTCGCCCACCGTTGGATAAAAAACATAACCTCCCGCCGCCAAATCCGCCGCCAAACGCTCGTTCTGTATCCGGTTTTCCTCAGGCGAAACGGTTTGATTCATGGGATTAAATGCCGTGATAATCGCGAATTTTTTTTGCTTAAGAAAAGGATATTGATCCGCGGTCAAAGCGGTAAAACGAATCAGCTTTCCGTCCGAATCTTTCACTTGAAAAAAAGTGCGTTTGTATAAATCAAGCCATGCCGCATCGTTTTGGCCATGAAAATTAAAACTCACTTCTTTTTTCCGGAGATTAGGGCGATTTTTTTCGAAGCAGCCGATAGCTTACTCCGCAAAAGCAAATCAAAAACGCGGGGATCGTCATCGCCATCGCTCCCGCACCTTGATAAGCCCATGCGCCTATAAATCCTCCCGCGACAAAAGCCAAAATGAGCGTAGCAAATAATTTCATTTTAAGCCCATCGGCGGGAACACCTTTGAGACGATGTCCGATCAAAACACCAAAATCCGTCAAAATTCCGGTCAAATGTGTGGTTCGAATAATTGCGCCGCTATAAGTACTTGCCATCGCATTTTGAAGCCCTGCGGCCATTGCCGCGGCATATTCCCCCCACATCAACCCTTTATAAAAAAGCCATGCCGAAGCGAAAAGCAGCGCTCCCTCCAAAATCATCACCAATTCATAATGCGGACCCATTTTCAAATGAGCATCATGCAAAATAAGCCCCGTAATAACCGCTCCGGCAAAAAAACAAAAGATAATTGCGGCAAGTTCAAGCAGAGAAATCCGGTTGACTTCAAATAAAGCGATTGAAAAAAGACTGAAAATACCGGTCATGTGGGTCGCGGCGTGATGCGTAAAAGCCAAAATTGCGACAACATTCACCAACCCCGAAACAAAAGCTAAAATGCCGGCGCCCGTTAAAATCCATTTTGGAATTTTTGAAAGTATCATTTTTAATTTTGGCTTACTTTTTAAAAACAAAAAAAACAGCGGCAATCATCAGCACGAAAGCCACGGCATAGTTCCAGCGAAATTGCTCTTTCAAATAAAGCACGGAAAAAACAGAGAAAACAACCAGCGTAATCACTTCCTGTATCACTTTAAGCTGAGGGGTCGTGAACTGATAAGATCCCCAACGATTGGCGGGCACCTGAAAACAATACTCCGCGAAAGCAATCAACCAGCTGATGATAATCACCTTCCAAAGTGCTTCGTGCTTAAACTTCAGATGACCATACCACGCAAAAGTCATAAAAACATTGGCGATGATCAGAAAGAGAATGGCAATCATGCAGTTATTATACTGCGAAGATTTTATTTTTTAGGATTTTTATCCGTTTCCTAAAACAAAAAAGGCCCTGGATTACTCCACGGCCTTATCCGGCGGTTGCGCGCGGTCATACGACCATAGGTCCGGAGTAAACTCCGGCTTAAAGCGCAGAGCCTTGATAAAGCAGAAAAGCCGCAAACCTATAAAGGGTTGCGGCTTTTCTCCCGGTTGCGGCATGGTCATACGACCATAGGTCCGGAGCAAGCTCCGGCTTAACCCGCAGAGAAAAAACGAATCAGAGTCCGAGCTTCTTCTTCATATCTCCGGCTGCTTTATCCGCGTCTTTCTTAGCTTGCTTAGCAAGCTTTTCCGCACAACGCTGAGCGCGTTCCGCTTTATTTTTCATGAGAACGCTCTCTTTATCCAAACCTGATTTTCCGAGCGTCTGGCTCCAGTCCCACGCCTTATCAAGGACGTTCTCTTTGCACATGCCCTCTGCGGCATAAGCTGAACTTGAACCCATTAAAGCAACCGCTAAAAATGCGGCAAAAATCATTCTTTTCATTTGTATCCCCTTTTTAAATAATAGGTCGTAACCGTGAACAGACTAAATCGACACAGGCTCTTCGTCAAACAAAATTACTCAAATGCCGCGGGGCTTTTAAAGAGAAGTTTCCCTTTAACCCTCTTTTCACCTCGGGCCGGTGGGGCCGTGTCCTGTTTGTTTTTTGTCGGCTGCTCTCTCGGCTTCGTGAAAGTCTAAGCTTATTCAAGCCGAGTCTCTCCGCTAAAGCGGTCTCTCAACTTGAATAAGCAAGACTTTCTACTTCAGCACCGCAGACTCCAAAAGAACAAATCAGGACGGAAATTTAAAACCTCTTTTTTGATCCAGGAAAGCAATGTTTTGCGGCATGGCGGAAATAAATAATTCCTTAAAAATAAAATCGATTATTTACTGAGCGGCAGGTGTTTTTGAATGAAATCTTTTATTCAAAAAACACCGTAGCAAAAGATGCTTTCCGGAGCCTAGCGGCTCTGGAGCTAAATGGTCTACGACCACAAGCGCCTCGCCGCCAGAAAGGGTTACTCAAAAAATTCAGCCCCAAGGCGTCAACAAACGCCCGCGGAGGCGCAGTGAAACCTGCGCCGCACAAGGAAGTGAAGTTGACAACGCTGGGGATGATTTTTTTCAGAAACCCTTCAGCGTTTTTTATCCGACACCCAAAACTCCATATACTTCGCAAGCATCAGACGGGTTTGGGCTTCCAGCGCGGGTAAAGCACTGAAAAAGATCGCAACCAGCGGAATCGCCAACCACTCTAAAGCATGCACGGCACGGCGAAAAAATGAATACTTTATTTTGGCTTTGGGAAGCAGCATCAAGCTGAGAACGATCGTTGTCAGGAGTGAAACAGAAGCCAAGTTAAAAATAATTCCCGAAATGCGCGGAGCGGTGTAGTAAATCACCGAATCCGAAAATTCACGACTTGTGAAAAAAGGCGGAAGCCATCCGATAACTCCCAAAATAAAAGGCCAAGTCGCCCAGGCAATATGCCCTTCAAAAAGCTTACATCCGTGACGCAATCGTTCAAAAATCGGTATTTTTTTTGACTGCAAAAATCCGCGTGTCACGATCGGAAAATTCTCGACGCCCCATGCCCACCGGCGTTTTTGTTTATAAACACTGACACAAGTTTGCCACCAGCCGCCCGCATTCACCACGTCCATGGAAAGCGTCGTAAACATCGGCACGGTACGATAATCTCCGTCATAGTGGAAAAAAGCTTTCCAAAAAATTGCGGAATCATCGGAAACCATATCCACCGGCCAATAGCCCACTTCCACTAACGCTTTGAAGCTCATGCTGTGACTTGAAAAAGTCACAAGCCTATCGGGATGCGAAGCTTCCGTCAGCTGGAAAAAAGAAGCTCCTGTTTCCAAGATGCGGGCAAACCCGGGCACATCCCAAATATTATTGTGATAAACCGGAATAGGCTGAAAACTGGCACGCTGACGGTCAGGAAAAACCATAAAGCAATAAGTCAAACACGCGAAATAATCAAAACTCACAACCGTATCCGCGTCAAAACAGGAAACGATCACTTGCTCCGGCGCAATACTTCTCGAAACTAAAACCTGATGAGCTGCTTTGGCGGCAAAAGACGCGTTGGCTCCTTTTACGCGCGCCTCTCCTTCCAAACCGTCGGGATGCTTTACAATTAAAAAATCAAAAAAACGATTGCCATATTTAGCCTGCAGGGCAAACGCGGCTTCATGCACGGCTTTTTCAGCCCGTTCTTCCACGGCCAAAACAACAAAAATCTGCTTGGGTGAAAAACTTCCCTGAACAAAACTTTGGATGCTCGGCTCAAGAATTTCGGCGGTCTCTTTCAAAATGGGCACGATTACCAAATGGTAAATATCCGCTGAAAGCGGAGGTGGACTGGAAGCAGCGCGCAAGCGTTTCAACTCCTTTTGAAAAATAGATTCCGAAATTTTACTTTTCCATCCTGAAGCTGCCCCGGAACCGGACAAAGCTCCGTTGCGCATAAAATCATCAACCTTTCGAACCCGCTCAAGCCAATTTGTTTTATCTTCAAGCGACAAGCGCGTATACGAAAGCATCAAAAACAACGTGAGATAAAAAAGCCTCAGCAGCCAATAAAACTCAAACACGATAATAATGATCGCGGCGCAAACGGGCTGAAAAACAGAAAGCAAGATCAACCCGATTAAAATACTCCAACTGGTGAGCCCCGGAAGAATCTCCAGCGCGCGCTCAAATACACGAGCCCCGCCGCTTAATTTTCTGCGTGAAAAATGAAATTGGCTCATTTTAAAGTCTCAATTTCTTTTTCACGAATTAAAGCCAATGGAACTTCCATCACTTTCCACTTCGGAATCAATTCAAGCGACATAAGGTGCCCGGTATTTTTATCCAGATAAAAAACCTCTCCGGAATCATCGCTGTAAAATGCCTGGCTTCCGTTTTTGACTTCGAAAAGTTCATACACCAGCGGGTCGGCAAAAGCTTGCGGCTCAAGCAAATAGACTTTATTTTGATCCTGATAAACAACATAAGCTCCGTCATGAGCCCAAAACGCGGTTTGAATCCGGCGCCCCCCCTCTAAAAGAGTCTTTTTGGTAATTTCAAGCGCGGGGGCACCCATAGCCGGTTTATGAGAAATCCACTCAGCGGAACCCACTGCCGTCTCGGTCCAATAAAGAAGTTTTTGATTTTTTTTATCAAACTGAACCCCTTGAACTTTTTCATCAGCAATAATTCTCGGAGGATGATTCGTAACCAGTCGCCCTTTCGCGGTCAAAAAGAAAACCATATCAGGCGATACGGGAATAATTTCAATCTCGCCCTCTTCTCCCAAAAAGCTGTCGGCATCCTTCCAGATCGCCTTAGGAGATTTCCCCGTAACATCAATGCTTAAAAAATCTTGCCCGGAAAAATAAAGCACCCGGCGATTATCCACCGCGTAGCCGCGGACTCCGGATAAAAAATCAGATGCGTTTTTTTGATATAAATCAGCGCGTTTTAATTCGTTCTCCTGCCGCATAAAAAGATACCGCTCATCACGCTCATCCCACTTGACCTGCTTTGGGTTAAAATCTTTCTCCGCTCCGGTCCATGAAACCCCTGACTCTTCCTCTCCCGTTTTAGCCAATCGAACCTGAATTTTACCGTCAAATTTTCCGATTCCGAGCACGGCCAAACTCCCGGGCGAAATAAACAGATTTTCAGGGAAATGGCTTTTGAGCTCCGGTGCGGTAAAAAGGGGATATCTCTTTTTTGATTTCCAATCATAAATTTCAACCGGCCCTGAATCACCGTCTTTCTGTAAGAGTAAATGATGCGTTGCCGGAATTGAAATGAGCCGATCATAAGTCTGTAAAATATGCGTTTTCCAATCAGGCTGCCGCGGGCGCAGCAAAACACTTCCTAAAACAGTTGCCTTGCCTGCTTCAACAGGAACATTACGAGCCCATGGGAAATAATCTTTCAGCACGAGGCGAATCGGGTAATGCCCGGGCATAAGATCACGGATAATGGAAGGTGTGGTTTCGCGGTAGCGGCGTCCACCCACGTAAATAGCTGCTCCCGGAGGCGCGGTCGATAAAAAAATCAATCCGGACTGAACAATTCCCTGCTCAGAGCCGGCTTTAAAACTATAGCCCAGCGTGTAAAAAACAAGCTGGGGCGCGCCGATCAAAAAAATAGCCGCAAAAAGAAAAAAGACAGCGCGGCGGAATAACTTCATACGAAAAATCCGCTTAGCTGATTAAAGAAAATATCGCGCCGCATCAGCCTTAAACATTATTCAGCTTTTCCATCAGCTTGCCCAGCTTTTCGCCGACTTCCCCGCCAACACCTTTGAGCAAAACATCAAAGTTTTCTGTCAGTGACGACATACCTACTTTTTTAAGAATGAAAAAAGCGAGCTGTTTAACAACACTGGCGACATTAGTAACATCCTTGAAAGATTGGTTGCGCACACCCAAACTATACTCTTTGACTGAAGCCGGAGTCACACCGGAATCAACATACCGCGCTTTATCCAAATCAAGCACAACCTCATCAATTTGAACCGTAAACGCAGGCTGGGAGGGCTTCCCGGGCTTAGCCGGCTCCGAAGGAGCAGGCTTAGTTTGAGGCTCTTCTTGCGGCTTGGCCGATTCTTGTTTTTTTGGCTGACTTTGCATGACTTTCAATTCAAGCAAGTTGATTTTATTTCCGGCGCCCTTTTCAATGGTAGCTTCTTCCATCGCGAGCTTGATTCTTTTCACATGAATTCGGCCCTTAAACAACGCGCCAATATCGATCGAAACCGAAGCTTCAGGAATGGAGGCAAGGCGTTTTTCCTGGAAACCCGCGGGATTTCCGATAACCAGTCCATAAATGCCGGTTTCGGAACCCAATTTAAGCCCGCCGATTTTTACCGGCGCGCCCAGCACATTCGTGAGCACGGAAGCCAAAATAACCTTAGCAAATATCACCGCCGTAAAAACGAGAATGATCACGGCAAAAAATACGATTCCGATTAGCTTTTTAATCATAAAGACCCCTCTTTAAAGAGTTAAATAAATTGCGAGGTGAACAGGTTAAGCTTGTTTGTATTGAATGTCAAACGGACATAAAAGCATCAATCTTGGCTCCGTCCGCCAAGATTTTTCGCCAAAAAAGATTCCGCCGCGGCATAAAATCGAAACTGATTTTCCGGACGCGCAAATCCATGCCCCTCATCCGGAAAAAGAAGATACTGATGCTCAATTTTATGCTTTTGAAGCGCCTCAACGATTTGCTCTGACTCTGCTTTTTTGACACGAGGATCATTCGCGCCTTGCGCGATCAGCATCGGAATACGGATCTTTTCGGCAGAAAAAAGCGGGGAGCGTTTTTTTAAAAAATCAGCGTCTTGATCCGGATGTCCGACCCGATGATAAACGTTCGCGGCTTCATTTGACCAGTAAGGCGGCATGGATTTTAAAAATGAAATCAAATTACTGGGGCCGACCACCGCAATAGCCGCGCGGAAAAGATCGGGTGTAAAAGCTGCGCCGGCTAATGCCGCATAACCGCCGTAAGAAGCTCCGTAAATCGCGATTTTTTTCGGGTCGGCAATCCCTTCATCAATGGCCCATTGAACGGCATCCGTTAAATCATCCTGCATTTTTCCGCCCCACTCCCGATTACCGGCATTCACAAAAGCTTTACCGTAAGTCGTTGACCCTCGAAAATTAATTTGCAGCACGGCATAGCCGCGGTTCGCCAGCCATTGCACCGACGAATCATAACGCCACATATCACGGCTCCAGGGACCGCCATGAACTTTCAAAACCATGGGGGCCGGTTTTTTTTTGCCGGCAGGCAAAGTCAGATAACCGTTCAGTTTCAATCCATCGCGCGACTGAAAGCTGACCGGCTGCATGGCGGATAATCTGAATTTTTTCAGATCAGGATACTGCTCAAACAAAAATGTTTCCGTCTTAGATGCGCGGTTATAAAGAAAATAAGCCGCGGGCTGAATATCCGATTCAACACGTAAAATCCAAAAACGGTCAGCATCATCACGGCTTGCGATTGAAAAAAATCCGGGGTGATTCTTTCCGATTAAGTTTAAATCCGCGCGAATGGCCTCATCCAAAATATCCCATTCCGGTTTTTCGCGAAAATAGATCGCGGCTTGCGGCTCATCCGTTTCGGGATTCAGCAAAACCTGAACCACATCATAGTCCGGATTTTGTGACAACATCTGCTTCTTGCCCGAGGCTCTTTCCAGTTTGACCAGCCGCCCGGCGGAAAAATCACGTGAATCAATCAAAAAAAGATCTTTAGCGTCTTTCGAAAAACCGATCACTCCGCAGGAAAGATTGTCTTCTACTCCCCATTCGGCAGTCGGCTTCCACTCGGAAGCTTCCGTATCCCGGGTAAAAACCTGATAGCCGCCCTTACCGTCAGCAATAACCTGACCCAATACACTCAGCCGAGAATCAGCAATCCAACGCGACACTGAACCGGAATTTTTCGCGGCAAGCTCTATATTGCCTGTTTTCCAGGCCAGTCGATAAACATCATAAACTTTCGGGTTGTCGCGGTTCATCGCGATCAAAATCTGCTCGGGAGTCTCTTTGTCGGTTTGAAGGATTTGCACGCGCGTTCCGGGAAAAGGGGTCAAATCACGCGTCTCCGCGGTTTCGGAATCGACTAAGAAAAGATGCGTATTTTCATCACCGCCTTCATCCTGCAGAAAAAATAAATGGCGGCTATCCTGCGCCCAAAAATACTGCCGTATGCCCCTCACCCGGTCTTGTGTGATAACACGGTCTTCGCCGCCGTCAACCTGCCTCAGCCAAATATTTAAAACGCCTTCATCGGGGGCAAGATAAGCAATAGTTTGGCCGTTCGGAGAAATTTGCGGATTGGCTTTTACCGGATTTCCAAAAAGCACTTCGCGCGGAATCAACAGTTCTTTTGGAATGGAAAACAAAGAGAATGCGGTCATAATCAGTAAAACTCCCGCTAAAATAAATAAGATTTTCATGCGCATGCCGGTTAGTTTAACCTAAAAGTCGAAGCGCGCGGCCGTGACGAAAATCTAACGCTGCGCCGCGGCGAAGGCGGATTGAATAAGCGATGACGGCGTACGTTTTAAATCCCAAGCCAAACCAAGTTTCGAGAGAAGAAAAATAGCCCATTTCGTCGGGTCCCAATAGTGCCAGCGAATGCCATTACGGTAATCATTGGGAAATTTATGATGATAACTGTGATAGCCCTCACCGTTAGTGATAATCGCTCCCAACCAATGATCGCGGGCAGATTCTTCACGATTAAATTCATTGTCACCGATCATATGCGCGTAAGAGTTAATAAAAAACGCGGAGTTCATGACGAGAAACATGCGCAGACAAACCGACATTAAAAAAGCGCCCAGTAAGTGTCCGGTTGCCCAGCCGATCGCAAGCGGCAAAAAAATGCCGGCGGTAACCGACCATAAATCAATGTACTTGTGCTGATGCATCACTAATTTGCTTTGCATCAAATCTTTCACGTTGTCCCAATTAACGGCGTGCTTATAGAAAATAATCCAGCCAATATGGCAATACCAAAATCCGC
Organism: Candidatus Multiplicimicrobium inquinatum; assembly: GCA_002344825.1. Lineage (GTDB taxonomy): Bacteria > Omnitrophota > Omnitrophia > Omnitrophales > Aquincolibacteriaceae > Multiplicimicrobium > Multiplicimicrobium inquinatum. The sequence continues at coordinate 37,193 of DDUN01000018.1, forward strand.
GCTTAGAATTATGCGGATCCAACGGTGTATCCGTAAATTGATGATGCTGACGATGCTGGGAAGCCCACTTTAAAGCAGACTCTTCGTAAGTGGCCGCACCAAAAAACAACAAAAGAAAACGGACAAAGTTATTGGTTTTATAAGTCACATGCGAGAAAAGACGGTGGTAGCCCATCGTAATGGAAAAGCTGGTCGCGAAAAAATAAAAGGTAAAAAGCAAAATCTCAGAAAGAGCCAGTCCATGATGATAAATATAAATAGGCGTCCCGATCACGCCGCATGAAATCAGCACCGTAAACAACACCACACCCGCCCATTTTGTGACTCTCTTCGGAGGCCCGTAATCGCCCATAAACTCTCCTTAAAACGCTAAAAATGTAGGCAAAGAATAGCGTTCTCAGCCCTAAATAGCAAGCGCAGAGAGGCGCCTACCCCTTTGACACTTTCTTAAAAAAGATGCGTCTAAGCTATTAAGAAACAAAGGCCAATCCGGCCGTTTTAAAAAGGAGTTCAAGTTATGAACGCGCTTTCACGCAAGCAAGGTCTCGTTTACGGTTTGATCACGGGAGTTCTCATTTTAAGCACCTCCACGGACGCATTCGCAAGGCCGCCTGAGCATGGTCATGAGCGAAGCCGTTTTCGTGAACCGCACTTTCACGGCCCATCGCATCGACCCTTTTATTATCCAAGATTACCGAGAGGATACTTACCCATTCATATTGCCGGCTTGACTTACTATTACTCGGAAGGACTTTATTATCAGTCAACCCAGTCGGGATATGTCATTGTATCGGCTCCGCGCGGAGCGGTGATTCGAAGTTTGCCCTCCAGACATAAAGTCATCGTGCATGATGACACCGACTATTACTATTACAACAACACCTATTACATTCAGGAACCGGCGGGTTACTCGGTCGTAAGTCCCCCGGCTCAGGTTGTTGCTTCCAATCCGCAGGCTTCGGAAGCGCCTGAAAAATCGGTAGTAATCAACGTTCCGAATGCCAATGGAAGTTATATGCCGATCACATTACAAAAATACAGCGACGGGTATACCGGCCCAAACGGTGAATTTTACCCGGACTATCCGACGGTTGAACAACTGAAAGCGATGTATTCAAAGTCTTCTTCCGAAGCGGGCGCGCCCGAAAAAGAAGAAGAGTTTGAATACAATATTCCGAATAAAAACGGAAGCTTTACCAAAGTCAAAATTCTAAAATCAAGCGAAGGTTTTGTGGGGCCGGAAGGCGAATTTTACCCATCAAAGCCGACATTGGCTCAGCTGAAGGTTATGTACGCCAAAGACTAAGATACCGAAGATACCAAGGAGGCTCCTGCCAAAAGCGGGAGCCTCCTTATTTTTTTGAGCGTCGAACAGTTTTTTCCGCTTCAACCGCAATAAAAACAATCGTAGCAATCAACAGCACCGCGCCAAGTTCTCTCCAACTCAAAGGCGAAGTCTCAAAAATTTGATTTAAAAAGGGAACATAAAGTGTCGCCAATTGAAGCGCGAAGGTAACGCTGACTGCGCCGAACAAAGGCAGGTTGGAAAAAATCCCCTGCTTGAAAAGAGACTCCGTATCCGAGCGGATCGAAATAACATGCGCAAGCTGACAAAAGCAAAGCACGGTAAAGGCAATGGATCTCCAATTTTCATATTCATGTGCAATGAGCCAGGCTTGGCTGCCCAAAGTCAGCGCTGCCATAAGCGCACCCATGACAAGGACATGCCATCCTAAGCCGCGGGCAAAAAGCCCTTCATCCGGCTTACGCGGCGGCCGGCTCATGGCGTTTTTTTCACCCGGCTCAGCGACCAAAGCCAACCCCGGCAAACCGTCCGTCAGCAAATTAATCCATAAAATTTGAATCGGAATAAAAGGAATCGGAAGTCCCAGAAAAGGCGCGGTAAAAATAATCAAAACTTCAGCCGAGTTAGTTGTGACGGCATATTTAATAAACCGCCGCATATTGTCGTAAATTTTTCGGCCTTCTTCCACGGCTTGCACAATGGTGGCAAAATTGTCGTCTAACAAAACCATTGAGCTGGCTTCTTTTGCCACATCCGTGCCCGTTACGCCCATGGCAACTCCGATATCCGCGCGCTTTAGCGCCGGCGCGTCATTCACCCCGTCGCCGGTCATCGCCACAAATTCTCCCTTTGCTTGCAGAGCTTCCACAATTTTTAATTTTTGATCGGGTGAAACCCGCGCGTAAACCCGGATATTTCCGACGCGCCGACTAAGTTCTTCCGTAGAAATCTGCGCCAGTTCAGGTCCCGCCATCACCTCGCGCCCTTCTTCTAAAATTCCAAGCCTCTCCGCGATGGTTTTGGCCGTGCTGGGATGATCTCCGGTAATCATCACGGGGATAATGCCGGCAGTTTTACAAGCCGCAACCGCTTTCCGTGCTTCTTCACGCGGCGGATCAAAAATCCCGACCATTCCCAGAAAAACAAGATTTGATTCAATGTCCTGAACCACTTTAAGGTCAGGCAAGGCATCCCAAGTTCTCATGGCTAGCGCCAAAACACGCAAACCATCCACCGCCATTTTTTCAGAAATGGGATTAAGCAAGCTTTGACTCACAAGCGGACCGGGTGTGGATTTTTCAAAAATAATTTCAGCCGCGCCCTTGGTGTAGGAAATAATTTTTCCGTCCGCGGCTTTATGAAAAGTGGTCATACATTTCCGTTCAGAATCAAAAGGTAGCTCAGCTATGCGCGGAAATTTTTTATCCGCTTCCGTTTTTTCAAACCCTCCGGCGCGCGCGGCTTCAAACAAAGCCACCTCCGTTGGGTCTCCTAAAACCGCTCCGTTTTCCTGTGCTGTTGCATCATTACAAAGCGCCATCGCAGTCAGAAAATCCGGAGAAAGTCCGGCAACGCTTCCGCCTTGAATCAGTTTTCCTTCCTCGTAAAATTCCTCTGCCCGCATGCGGTTGAGTGTCAGCGTCCCGGTTTTATCCGTGCAGATGTAAGTCACTGATCCCAGCGTTTCAACCGCGGGTAATTTTTTAACCAAAGCTTTTTTGCTCACCAAACGTTTGGCACCGAGCGCCAATGAAATTGTAATCACCGCGGGCAATGATTCCGGAATCGCCGCCACCGCCAAACTAATCGCGGTCATCAGCATCAAAAAAAATTCTTCGCCCCGCAGCATTCCCGTAATAAAAACAACGGCGCAAATCACCATCGCCGCCCATGACAAGCTTTTCCCGAGACGCGTTAATCTTTTTTGAAGCGGTGTCGGCATTCTTTCGGTTGATCCCAGCGATGCCGCAATTTTTCCGAACTCCGTTTTCATCCCCGTGTCCGCGACAACGCCCAAACCGCGGCCATAAGTCACAGTCGTGCCTTTGTAAGCCATATTTTTCCGGTCGCCGAGCGGAATCTCGCCTTCAGCGCGGATCGCCTCTGTTTTCTTTTCAACGGGCATCGACTCGCCCGTCAGCGCGGATTCATCGGCTTTCAACTGCGCCACTTCCATTAAGCGAAGATCGGCCGGAACAATGCGTCCGGCTTCAAGCATCACAATGTCGCCGGGAACAAGCTCCGCGGCGGGAATCACTTTTTTTTGATTGGCGCGCAAAACATCCGCCGTGGGCGATGACATGGCTTTCAGTGCTTCCATCGCCTTCTCGGCGCGGAACTCTTGAATAAAGCCGATCACCGCGTTTAAAACAACGATGATCAGAATAACGATGGAGTCTTTGTAATGTCCCAGAAATGCGGATAAAAGAGACGCACCTAAAAGCACGAGAATCATAAAGTCCGTAAACTGATCAAAAAACATTCGGAAGGGGCTGTGCTTTTTTCCAGAGACTAGGGAGTTTGCTCCGTGGATTGCAGTGCGGCGGACAGCCTCGTCCGGATGAAGCCCTTGGGGCGTCGCTTCCAAATGCGCGAGAACTTCCTGGTGAGTTGCGGAATGCCAACCTTGCTTCATATCCCTCCGTTACCCGCTTCGAACCGATCCGCGGATAGACAACCGGGTTGGTTTAATCGGAAAGTAAACCTGTCTTACAAACTTCGGCGTATTTTTTGGCACTTTCGCGAATCGTGCGCTTTTGCGTTTTGTAGTCCATTTCGATCAAACCAAAACGCGGGCCATAACCATGCGCCCATTCAAAATTATCAAGCAAAGACCAATAAAGATAACCCACGACTTTGGCGCCTTTTTGCATCGCATCATGAATAGTCGCGAGGTGAATCTTGATAAACTCCCAGCGCTGAGCATCATCCGCGGCACAAATTCCGTTCTCGGTAATCATAATGGGAGTATCATATTTCCTGAGCTGTAAAAGCAGCTCATGCAACCCTTGCGGATAAATATCCCAGCCGAGAAAATTTTTGTCGGACGGAAAATCAGGATGCCCCGCGCTGCACTCCATCACAAACTTTTTCGGGCACCAGCTCTTTAAATCCACCAATTGCCGTGAATAATAATTCACTCCGATAAAGTCAAGCGCATTGGCTCTTTGAAGCGCGTTTAAAATTCTCAAATTAAACCAATAGTTCCGAAACTTGGCCGAAACACGGTTAATCCATTTCTGATTGCAAGGCACAACCGAAGTGACGTGCTGCGAAATGCTGATCGCCGGTTTTTTCAACCCCTGCCCTTGATAAATTTTATTCATCGCTCGATATGCCGCGATATGTCCGGCAACCATATTGTGCTCAACCGCCCAAGCCGCCAAAAAAGATGTTTTCTGAGGCGGCCACCAGCCCAAAATAAAAGAATGCGAAATATAAATCGTGGGCTCGTTGATCGTAATCCAGTAATGAACATGCTTCGCGAGACCCTTGACGACAAACTCACAATAGCGTTGAAAAAGCGCAACAACTTTTTTGTTTTCCCAGCCACCCTGTTCACTCAGCCAAATGGGGTTAGTAAAATGATGCAGTGTCACCATCGGCTCAATGCCGCGCGCGCGCAACGCCAAAATAACATCAATGTAATGTTTCAGCTCCTTTTCAGAAAACTCGCCTTCTTTGGGCTCAATGCGCGCCCATTCAATCGACAACCGATGCGCCTGATGGTTCATGCTCTTAGCGAGATCGAAATCTTGCTCATAAACTTGATAGTGGTTACATGCCGTGCCGGAAGGCTCCTTACCCGCCTTTATTTCCCAAGGCCACCAGTCGGAGTTGGAATTGCCGCCTTCCACCTGATAAGCGGCCGCGGCGGCACCCCAAATAAAATCTTTCGGAAATTGAATCATAAATAAAACCCTTTAAGTGCAAATAATATAGAGAAATATGCCGATTAAGCCGAAAATAATGGCATGAGATTTCTATTTAATCAAATCAAAAAAACATACGGCTTGGCGGAGCCCGAAGAGCGCAAGGCCGTCCTTAACAATTTCGCCTTCCTTTCAGCATTGCAAGCCATAACTTATCTTTTACCTGCTTTACTGCTCCCTTATCTTTTTCGGGTACTTGGGCCGGATAAATTTGGACTTTTGGCTTTCGCGCAGGCATTTTCGCAATACTTCATCATTCTAACCGACTACGGCTTCAATATTTCCGCTACCAAAGAAATTTCCGTCAGGCATCAGGAACCAGCCCTCATTAATAAAACCTTCCATGCTGTTATGACCATTAAAGTGTTTCTGCTGGCGCTCAGCGCCGCGATTTTATTAGCAACGGTTTTATGGGTTCCCCGCTTTCAAGCGGATTGGCTGGTTTATGTTTTAAGCTTCGGCACAGTCGCAGGCAGCGCTCTTTTTCCACATTGGTTTTTTCAGGGAATTGAAAAAATGAAGCCCATCGCGGATCTCAATATTTTCGGAGGCGTTTTAAGCACAGTGCTGATTTTTGCTTTGGTTCATTCGCCTGAAGACTATTTATTGGTTCCGCTCATTCAATCCGCGGTTTTAATCACAACCGGACTTTGGGGGCAATATCTTGTCCTGCAAATCTTAAAAGTCCCCTTCCGTTTTCCGCCCTGGGCAGACCTTAAAAAAGAATTATCCGCGGGCTGGCATGTTTTTATTTCGGTGCTCGCCATTAACGCTTACACCACCACGCGCATTTTTGCCGTCGGTCTTTTCACAAACAACACACTCACCGGACTCTATTCCGCGGGAGAAAAAATAGCGGGCTTATTTCAAACGTTTCCGCTCATGCCCTTTTCACAAGCGCTATTCCCGCGCCTCAGCAAAATTTTTCACAAAAACAAAACGCGCGCGTTTGACTTCATGGAGAACATCCAGCGCATTACCGTTGCCATCTCTTTAATTTGCATTCCGATCGGATTTGTTTTTGCACCGGTCATTGTGCGCGTTCTGTGCGGAAACTATTTTCAGGAAGCGATCTGGACGCTAAGAATTATTTTAATCTCGGTTCTTCTGGTAGGATCAAATGCTTTCCGCGTTCAATTTCTTCTCATCGCGGGACGCCCTGATCTTTACGCCAAAATCCACATTTTAGCGGCTGGCTTCGGTCTGCCTTTATTGCTGGGAATGACGATTACTTACTCGTATTTGGGCGCAGCCATGTCAACCATCGCGATTGAATTCGGTATTTTCCTGCTCACAATTATTGCCATCAAAAAAGTTCGTTTAAAGTAAGCCTCTTATTTTACCGCATTTCGATTTAAATCTTAGATTGGTGCTTGCAGAAAAAGGCCCGCTTAATTTTTTTGAATCAAGCGGGCTTTTTTGAGATTCAGATCAAGAATATCAACGACAGCAAATGATCATGTTCCCCCGCCATCACCGATGAGTGTGGCGCCGTCATGCCCAATAAGCGTTCCGCCGCCGTCACCAATCAAACTCGCGCGGTTCGCGTTACCTGCAATCTGCGATTGGTTATAAGCCGAATTGACTGACGCTGCAGTAGGCATGGCTTGGGTGTAAGTCGGGTTGCGGGCGAAATAACCCCGCACAGCGCGCTTGAGCTGCGTGTAATCGCTCCATTGCCCGCCATTGAAGTTGTAAATATTACATTCACCCGATTCACCGCTGGCATTCGGCGCACGTCCGGCCACTTCCGTAATCGCCTGGGTCACCCAAGGATCACGGCACGTGCCGGCTTGCGCGATTTGCGCCACAGCCAAAACCGCAAAGACCATTAAAGCAACCGTCTTCAAAATTGACATGCGTATACTCCTATGCTGATTGTGATAAGCGAAAGCGAGACGACTCATGCTACAGCTGTTTTACATAATTCGGAAAAAAATATCACGGCAACGATGAGGACCGCCCGGCGGGCAGAAGGGACAGCGCGAAACTCGTTCCGCCTTAGGCGGATAAATATCACTATGTGGCTTGATCCTTACAAAATCGCAACGCGAGCTTAAACACCGATATCCTCATTCCAAAGCTCCGGACGCGCACGGATAAAATCACGCATGAGATGTTTGCACTCTTCGGATTCAACGTTGATCAACTGCACGCCCCGGCTCTGGGAATAGTCTTCGGGACCTTTGAAAGTCTGATTTTCTCCGATGACAACCACGGGGATTTTGTAGAGAAGAATCGTACCGGTGCACATATCACAGGGTGAAAGCGTGGAATAAATCACGCACTTTTGATAATCAGCGGCTTTGAGCCGGCCCGCGTTTTCCAAGCAATCCATTTCCGCATGTAATGTTGGCGATTTTTTCTGTACACGTCGGTTGTGCCCACGGCCGATAATCTCACCCTCTTTGACCAGCACGGAACCGATCGGGATGCCGCCTTCGGCAAGACCCTTGCGCGCTTCTTCGATCGCGGCTTTCATAAACTTTTCGTGTAAGCTCATAACTCCCCCTGCCTTCTAAATCAATCCTTTGAAAGAAATACCGCGATAAATTGCGAGATGATCCTGATGCTGAAAAAGAGGTTTCTTTTTCTCAAAAAAATTCCTGTAAACATACTCGGTAATTTCCCGCCTTTGATCAAGCGTATATTGATGCACATGCGGATAAAGAAGAATCATCCAAATCACAGCCATGAATTCCTGAAAGTCATTTACAAAAAATTTGACGCGGCTGGTTTTGGAAACGATTTGAGATTTTTTAAAGACGGCATCTTTTCGCAGTGCCGCCGCAAATCTGATTAAATCCTGGTTGTTGGTATGCCCGCAAAACTTTTTCGCAAAATGATTATAAAGCCATGTACTGCTGGTAGGATCGTCGCTTTTTGACGCCATAAGAACACAATACACCACGCCGGTCGGGGCCAAAAGCTCTCCGTACAAATTCCGGATTAAATCGCCCCATTTATCCTCTTCGCAGTAATACATAGAGTGCTGAAGCGCGACAAGCTCGATTTTTTTTCCGTGAAGTTTATTTTTAAAAAATTGTTGGGCTGGGGCAGGCTTCGAAAAAAGCTTGTTAAAATCTCCCTGCGCGGTAAAAACATTTTTGGTGTCCTGCCGACGCGCTCTTTCCTTAACCGCGGACAAGGCTTCTTTTTCGATATCAAGGAGATAAAGCCCGCCCTGAAAAGCCGTCTGTAAAATTCTAAACTGCGGTTCGTTGCTTGAGCCTATCGAAAGCGCGCGCATTGATCGCGCCAAAGGAAGAGACTTTCCAAGCGTTCTTAAAATTTGAGCAAGCGTTTCGCCGATGTCGACTTTATCCCGGCTATGCCGCGACCAGATTTTATCCTGCCGCGACATTAACAAATCTGAAACACGGACACCCGAATTAATTATTTTCTGAATCGACACGCTTGATCTCCCTGCTTGATTTATTGACCTTTCAAATAATGATAGCAGATATTAAAAATTATGTGCAAAAGCGCTCTATTATTTCTTGCTTTTAGTTGCTATTTTTATTCTCATGGGGCAGTATTTGAATACAAATAACACAGCTATCTTCATTACCCGATCAACAAAAGGACTTATGATGAAAAAACAAATGGTTTGGTTATTCATGTTCTTGTTGGCAGGAACAAGTTTTTGTTTCACGAATCCCGCCTTTGCCGAAAATGACCCCGCTGATGCAGTCCAAGCCGCCGCGGATCAATTTTATGTCGCCTTGAATGCTATGTTCACAGGAGATTCCGAGCCGATGAAGGCTGTTTGGTCACACGCAGACGATGTAACCTACATGGGCCCCGCCGGTGGATTCCAAAAAGGATGGCTGAACATTCTTCCGATATGGGAAGAAACCGCAGCCATGAAACTGGGCGGCAAGGTGACTCCTGAGCATATGCAAATGACGCTCGGACAAGATGTTGCCATCACCCACAATTACGAAGTCGGAGAAAATTTTGACCAAGACGGAAATCTCCAACAAGTTTCAATCCGGGCAACAAATATTTTCCGCAAAGAAGACGGCGAGTGGAAGATGATCGGTCATCATACGGATTTACTGCCTTACCTCGAGAAGCAAACTGCGCAATAAACTTACATTTTCTCTTCTTGAGAAAATGTAATAAAGAAGCCCTAGGTTAAAACCTAGGGCTTCTTTTCATATGCTCCCCCGCGTGGGATCCTCTCCGTCATTACGAAAATGACTCCGAGCCCCTCGTTCACTTCCGGCCATGCTACTTATTCTTAAGCATGGCCTCATCCTCCCAAGAGTCGGCGTTCACTCGCTTCGATCCCACTTGGGTTAAGGACAGAATGAAAAAAGCCCCGAGGATAAACCTCGAGGCTTCTTTTCATATGCTCCCCCGCGTGGGATCGAACCACGGACACGGTGATTAACAGTCACCTGCTCTACCAGCTGAGCTACAGGGGAATAAGTCCAATATTTCAAACTTTAAAGATCAAAACGAAGCGTCATTATAAGAATAACGCTTCCGGGGTCAACTGATTAGACAACCACCGTTTGAGCGAGTTTGTGCTTCACAGTTAAGTAGCTATCAACAGCTGTCGCCGCGGCACGGCCTTCATTAATGGCCCAAACCACCAAACTCTGCCCGCGGCGCATATCACCCGCCGAGAAAACGCCGTCGACATTCGTCGCGAATTTGCCGTATTCGGCATTCACATTCGAACGCGCATCCTGCGCAACGCCTAAGGGTTTTAAAACCGTATCTTCAGGCCCAAGAAAACCCATCGCAATCAAAACAAGCTCTGCCGGAACGACTTTTTCAGAACCCGCGATTTCTTTCGGAACAAACTGGCCTTTATCATTCTTCGCCCATTCGATATTCACAAGATGGGCTTCTTTTAAATTACCGTTCGCATCGCCGACCAATTTTTTAACCGTAGTGAGATAAACGCGCGGATCATCGCCAAACTTCGCGGCAGCTTCTTCCTGTCCGTAATCCATGCGGTAAATTTTCGGCCATTCGGGCCACGGATTATTCGCGGCACGTTCTGCCGGCGGCTTAGGCATAATTTCAATCTGGATCAAGCTCTTGCATCCGTGACGCAAAGACGTTCCCACACAGTCAGTTCCGGTATCACCGCCGCCGACAACAATAACATTTTTACCTTTGGCTGAAATCAAATCAGCATCACTGATTGTTTTCAAAACATGCTTTGTGTTCTTAGTTAAAAACTCCATCGCATAATGCACACCTTTAAGCTGACGGCCTTCGACAGACAAGTCGCGCGGCTTAGTCGCGCCGCAAGTCAAAAGCACGGCATGAAAATTCTTTTTCAAATCTTCGGCGGGATAATTTTTACCCACTTCGGTTTTGGTAACAAATTTTACGCCGGCTTCAGCCATGAGATCCACGCGGCGCTGCACAATATTTTTATCGAGCTTCATATTTGGAATACCGTACATCAAAAGTCCGCCGATGCGGTCTTCGCGTTCAAACACAGTCACTTCATGGCCGGCACGATTCAGCTGCTCGGCGGCGGAAAGTCCGGCGGGGCCGGAGCCGACCACGGCAACTTTCAAACCTGTGCGCTTTTCAGGTTTTTCCGCAACGATCCAGCCTTCGTCAAAAGCTTTATCGACAATCGAGCATTCGATGTTCTTAATGGTTACCGGCGGCTCGATAATACCGAGAACGCAGGAGCCTTCACACGGCGCGGGACAAACGCGTCCGGTAAATTCGGGGAAGTTATTGGTTTTGTGCAGGCGCTGATTCGCCTCTTTCCAAAGGCCTTTGTAAACAAGGTCATTCCATTCGGGAATAATGTTATTGATCGGGCAGCCTGAGGCCATGCCCGCAACCAAATTACCTGTGTGGCAAAAAGGAACGCCGCAATCCATGCAGCGCGCGCCCTGCTTCTGCAAATCGGCTTCGGGCATGTGGTCATGGAATTCGTTGTAATTCTTAATACGGTCAAGCGGAGCGGTATCCGTCGGAAGCGTACGCTTGAATTCTTTGAAGCCCGTGGGTTTGCCCATGTTAATTGCCGCCTACTCTTGACGTGCTTCGAATGTTTTCTTCGAAAGCGGCCATAACGGCTTCGTCGCCCGTTAAGCCCTGGCTTTCCACTTTCGCCATCGCAAGCAATACGTTTTTATAATCTTTCGGAATTACTTTGATAAAACGGCCGAGGGCTTTGTCCCAGTCTTTTAAAATGCGGTCGCCGAGTTTGCTCTTGGTGTAGCCGACATGCTTTTCAATCAGTGTTTTTAATTCAGTAATATCTTTTTTATCCTCGACCGCTTCCAATAAAACCATCTGTTTATTGCAGCGGTTCGGGAAAGTACCGTCGGTGTCATAAACATACGCGATGCCGCCCGACATACCGGCCGCAAAGTTGCGTCCTGCGGGACCGAGAATCACCGCGATGCCGCCCGTCATATATTCGCAGCCGTGATCGCCCACGCCTTCAACAACCGCTTTCACGCCGCTGTTGCGCACGCAGAAACGTTCGCCTGCCATACCGTTTAGATAAGCTTCGCCGCTGGTCGCGCCGTAAAACGCAACGTTACCGAGAATCATGTTCTTTTCCGCTTCGAACGTCGATTTCTTCGAAGGATAAATAATAATTTTTCCGCCCGAAAGGCCTTTGCCGACATAATCATTCGCGTCGCCTTCAAGCTCAAGCGTAATCCCCTTCGGTACGAATGCGCCGAGACTTTGTCCCGCGGAACCGTGAAAATTCAAATGAATGGTGTCTTCCGGCAAACCTTCCGCGCCATAGCGGCGTGTGACTTCACTGCCGAGAATCGTACCGACCACGCGGTTAATATTATGAATCGCGACGCCGGCTTTTACTTTTTTACCTTCAGAAAGAGCGGGCTCGCAAAGATCAAGGAGCACTTGATTATCAAGCGCGTTAATCAAACCGTGATCCTGTTCAATCTGCTGATAGCGGCCGACATTCGCCGCGACTTTCGGCGCGTAAAAAATCTTGGAATAATCGAGACCTTTGGCTTTCCAATGTCCGACGGCTTTTTTGAAGTCGAGCAAATCCGTGCGTCCGACCATTTCATTGATCGTGCGAAAACCCAACTGAGCCATCAGCTCACGAACTTCCTGCGCGATAAAAAGCATGAAATTCACGACATGCTCGGGCTTGCCCATAAATTTTTTGCGAAGCTCAGGGTCCTGTGTCGCGACACCGACCGGGCAAGTGTTCAAATGGCAAACGCGCATGAGAATGCAGCCCAATGTCACAAGCGGCGCTGTCGCGAAACCGAATTCTTCAGCACCGAGCAAGGCGGCGATAATCACATCGCGGCCGGTTTTGAGCTGACCGTCCGTTTCAACCACCACGCGGCTGCGCAGATTGTTGAGCAAAAGAGTCTGATGCGTTTCGGCCAAACCTAACTCCCAAGGGCCGCCGGCATGCTTGATCGAAGACAAAGGCGAAGCACCCGTGCCGCCGTCATGGCCGCTGATCAAAATCACATCGGCATGCGCCTTCGCGACACCCGCGGCGATTGTGCCTACGCCGATTTCGGAAACAAGCTTCACATTAATACGCGCCTGAGTGTTGGCGTTTTTCAAATCGTGAATTAATTCGGCCAAATCTTCGATGGAATAAATATCGTGATGCGGCGGCGGTGAAATCAGACCAACGCCCGGGGTGGAGAGACGTACTTTCGCGACCCACGGATAAACTTTGCTTCCCGGAAGCTGTCCGCCTTCACCGGGTTTCGCGCCCTGCGCCATCTTGATCTGAATTTCTTGGGCATTCACAAGATAATGACTGGTCACGCCGAAACGGCCTGAAGCCACCTGCTTAATCGCGCTCTTCTTGGAATCGCCGTTGGCTTCGGGCGTAAAACGCGCGGGATCTTCTCCGCCTTCGCCGGTATTCGATTTGCCGCCGAGACGGTTCATCGCAATCGCCAAAGTTTCATGCGCTTCTTTTGAAATGGAGCCATAAGACATCGCGCCGGTTTTAAAACGCTTCACAATCGCTTCAACCGATTCGACTTCTTCGATCGGAACGGGTTTACCCGGAAATTGAATATCCATCAAACTGCGCAGCGTGCAAAGCGATTCAGCCTGATCGTTCACCAACTTGGAATATTCCTGAAACACTTTGAAATTATTATTGCGTACCGATGCCTGAAGTTTGTGAATGGTTTCAGGATTAAAAAGATGGTATTCGCCGTCTTTCCGCCATTGATACTGGCCACCTGAAGCAAGCGCATGCGAATCAATCTGGCGATCCGGAAAGGCATCACGCTGGCGCGCACGCACTTCTTCATGCACGGTTTCCAGGCCGATCCCTTCAATGCGTGTCGCGGTGCCGGTAAAATATTTATCGACTAATTTTTGATTAATGCCGACCGCTTCAAAAATCTGTGCGCCTCGATAACTCTGAATTGTGGAAATACCCATTTTCGACATTGTTTTCACGACGCCCTTGGAAACGGCTTTCACATAATTTTTCACGGTGACTTTATGTTCAACGCCTTTGAGAAGTCCCTGGCGGATCATGTCGTCCATCGATTCAAAAGCGAGATACGGATTGATCGCGCCCGCGCCGTAACCCAAAAGCAAGGCAAAGTGATGCACTTCACGCGGTTCGCCGGTTTCAAGAATTAAACCGATTTTCGTGCGTGTCCCTTCGCGGATCAAATGATGATGCGTTCCGGAAACCGCAAGCAGGGCCGGAATCGCGGCGTGATCGTGATCAATGCCGCGGTCGGAAAGAACAATTAAATTACAGCCGTTTTTAATCGCGGTATCGCATTCCTTAAACACGCGGTCCATCGCGGCCTCAAGGCCCTTCGCACCTTTTTCGACTTCATAAAGAATCGAAACCGTCGCAGACTTAAAATCGGGATGATTGATATGACGCAGTTTTTCAAAATCTTCGTTCGAAAGAATCGGGCTGTCAATTTGGATCTGGCGGCAGCTTTTTGCTTCCGGCTCCAGGAGATTCCGTTCGGTTCCAAGCGTCGTTAAAGTCGAAGTCACGATTTCTTCGCGGATGCAGTCAATCGGCGGATTGGTTACCTGCGCGAAAAGCTGTTTAAAATAATTGTATAAAAGCTGCGGCTTGTTCGATAACACGGCGAGAGGCGTGTCCGTTCCCATCGAACCGATCGGTTCAACACCATCGCGACCCATGGGCGTTAAAATCATGCGTAAGTCTTCAAAGGTATAACCAAAAGCTTTTTGGCGCTGCAAAACTGTTTCATGATCGGGCTCATGCACATGCGGCGCGTCCGGCAATTTATCGAGCAAAATCAAATTGTCGTTCAGCCAATTGCGGTAAGGTTTTTCGCTAACGATTTTCTTTTTGATTTCTTCGTCGGAAATGATGCGGCCCTCTTTCGTATCAATCAAAAACATGCGCCCCGGCTGAAGGCGGCCTTTCTCTAAAACATTTTCCGGCGCAACAGGAAGCACGCCGACTTCGGAAGCCATAATGACGCGATCGTCTTTCGTTACATAATAACGGTTAGGACGCAGTCCGTTGCGGTCGAGGATGGCGCCGATTTGCGTACCATCGGTAAACGCAATCGCCGCAGGACCGTCCCACGGTTCCATCAAACAGCTGTGATACTGATAAAACGCTTTTTTCTCATCAGACATCGATTCATGCATCGACCATGGTTCGGGAATCATCATCATGACCGAGTGCGGCAAAGAACGCCCCGAGAGCACCAAAAATTCGAGGCAATTGTCGAACATTGCGGAATCCGAACCGTCCTGATTGATCACCGGCATCAACTTCTTAATATCATCGCCCCACACACCTGAAGCGCAAAGCGCCTGGCGCGCATTCATCCAATTAACATTGCCTCGGAGAGTATTGATTTCGCCGTTATGCGCGACGAAGCGGTAAGGATGCGCACGATCCCAGCTCGGAAAAGTGTTCGTACTGAAACGTGAATGCACAAGGCCGATTGCACTTTCCATCGCGGGATCATTCAGCTCAGGGAAGAAATCTTCAACCTGCTCAGGCAACAACATGCCTTTATAGATAATGGTGCGGCTGGAAAGGCTCGAAACATAAAAAAACTCGCGTCCTTTCACATCTTTGGAATAACGGATTTCGTTTTCGACACGGCAGCGGATGACATACAGTTTGCGTTCGAAAGCCATTTGATCTTTGAGATTCGCGGATTTACCGATAAAAATCTGGCTGACATAGGGTTCGCTGGCTTTCGCGGTTTCACCCATCGAACGGTTCGTGGTCTGAACCTTGCGCCAGCCGAGAACTTCCTGGCCTTCTTCTTTGACGATTTTTTCAAAAATCTTAACGAAGTTCTTGTACTGCTTTTCCTGAACAGGCATAAAAACCATGCCGACGCCGTATTCGCCTTCATTCGGAAGGTTAATGCCGAAGCCCGGGCAGTTTTCCTGAAAGTATTTATGGGGAAGCTGAAGTAAAATGCCGGCGCCATCGCCCGTATTGTATTCACAGCCGCAAGCGCCGCGATGGCGGAGATTCTTAAGAATCGTCAAAGCATCTTGAACAATTTGATGTGATTTCTGGCCTTTGATATGCGCGACAAATCCAACACCGCAGGCATCATGCTCTTGGCGCGGATCATAAAGGCCTTGAGCTTCAGGGCGTTTCCAAAGAGGCTGCTTTTCCATTTTTCGCTGAGTATCCGTCATGTTTTTATGATTAATCGGTAAAATTCCGGCTATTGTGCCCAAAAACCCGCACAATGTAAACTCTTGGTTTTGGGGTGAAGATATTACAGCCTGATTTGGATTTTGAGAAGAGCCCTTTTCCGGCTTTACCTTCTTTTCTGCTAGTTAAGAATGAGTCCTAATAAAGCAGGTTTCTTTCTTGTAAAGGAGCGCCCTTAAAATAGAATGCCCTTCAATAAAGACCTACGACACTTTTTCCAGACTGGGCCGTCTAAAAGACTAACGATGAAAACAGACGCAGAAATCATAGCCGAAGTTCTCAGCGGAAATAAAAACGCCTACGCTGAACTTGTGCTCCGACATCAGGACACGATTCGAAGATATTGCTTGGGTATATTCGGAAGCGGCGGCGGCGCGGATGACGCCGCACAAGAAGTTTTCATCAAAGCTTATCGCGGTTTGAGCAGCTTCAAAGAGAAAAGCGCCTTTGGAACATGGCTTTACCGCATTGCAATCAACCACTGCCGCGACCTTTTACGAAAAAAATCACGGCGGAAAGAAGCTTCCTTAAATCAAATGCAGGAAGAGTTAGGCGATGCTTTCAATGTTCATATCAGCCAAGCGCCGACTCAAAGCTCTTTTGCGGCGCGTGAACTCGCCGAAAAAATGCTGGCCTTGGTTTCGGAACCTTCACGCGCCATTCTTATTCTGCGCGAAGTGGAAGGGCTCTCTTACGAAGAAATGACTTCGGTTCTGAACTGTTCTCTGGATGCAGTCAAATCGCGGCTAAAACGCGCGCGGCAGGAAATAGAAGAAAAAACGCGCCACCTTTTTCAAGATGCCCGAGTCTAAACCTGTGAGGAGAAAAAATGAAAAATAACGATTTTAAAAATCAGGAAAAAAACGAAGACTTTATCGGCAGCACCTTGCGGACAGGGCTCAGAGACTTGCCTCAAACCAAAACAAACTTTGTCAGCAATGTCATGCGCCGCGTTGAAGAGCTGGAAACAACTCCCTCTTTCCCGTTAGCTCTTTGGGCTGTTCCCGCGGTTCTGGCGGCTCTGACTATCGCGGTCTCCGTTTGGGGCATTCAGCATGAAGCTCAAACTCAGTCACCCACTTTGGATGAAATGCTTTTGATCGATATGCCGGCCGAAACACAAGGCCTGCTGACTCGATCACCTTCTTTTTCAAATATTTTATGGAACGCAACTCAAGGAGGATTTTTACCATGAATCCGAACACAAAATTTTCGATTGTTTTTATCACCAGTCTGATTTTAAGCTTTACTCTCGGCGGAACTTTAGGTTATTTCGTTCCGCACCCGCGCGCTGATTTTAAATCTTTCGGCAGGCCAGGCGGATCCGGCGGAGAGCGCATGAAGAAAATGATGCTGAATAAAATGAGCACGGAACTGGATTTAAGCGAAGATCAAAAAATACAGGTTCAGGAAATTTTTGAATCTCACGCGCCCAAAATGAAAGCTTTGCACGAAGAAATGCGCCCCAAGTTTGATGCCATCCGGAATGAAACCCAGGAACAGATCAAAAAAATTCTCACGCCGGAACAAGCCGTTAAGTTTGAAGCTCTCAACAAGCGCATGGAAGATAAAATGAACCGCTGGAGAGATAAGAAACGGTTTCCGGGCTAAAAAAACATGACTTAG
>DDUN01000080.1 GCA_002344825.1 Candidatus Multiplicimicrobium inquinatum
TAACTGCCCTGGAGAGGACTTGAACCTCCACGCCTTGCGGCACACGCTTCTGAGACGTGCCTGTCTGCCAGTTTCAGCACCAGGGCGAATAATTTTAATGAATAAAAGCTAGTGCTTCGTTAAGATTCAAATTGCGCAGGCAATTTGAAAACAATACTCAGCGCTGTACCGAGTCACCCTCAAAATAAGTTGTGACGAGGTGAATGGCGGAGTGCGTATAATAAGGGCTTTTATGGGGCATTTCAAGCAAAGAGCCTGCCTTTAAAATTGTCATTTTTTTAACAAATCGGAGTTTGATCTATGAATAAAAATTGGAAATATCTCACATTGTTTGTGACGGGCGTCATTCTTTGCCTTTCTTTGGTCTGGGTTGCCAATATATTGGCTGGTGCTTTGGTCAACGTGAAGCATAAAGGCACGGTCGCGGTAAAAGGTTTTGCGACCAAGCAAATCAGTTCCAATTTGGGTATTTTTGAAGTCCGTATTCTTTCTTCCAATGCGGATTTGAAATTGGCCTATGAAAAATTAGCGGCGGACAAAAAAGCTTTGACGGACTTTCTTAAGCGTAACGGAGCCAAAGAGAACGCGCTCCAATGGTCGCCCGTGTATGTTAATGAGAAGAATTTGATCAGCGACAGCGGACACACACTCAATCAGGTTTATGAGTATGAGGTTTCATTGGGCGTAAAATTTCAGTCTGAAAATGTTGGATTGATTCAGAGTTTGTCTTCCACGGTCGGCGAGCTGCTGAACGAAGGCGTGCGATTGACCATTTATAACCCTTCCTTTCTTTACACTGACCTGGAAGAGTTGAAAATTGAGATGATCGGACTGGCGACGGAAAATGCCAAGAAACGCGCGCATACCATTTCTAAGAAAGGCAACTTCAAGTTGGGCAGTATCTCTCAAGTGCGAGTCGGTGTTTTTCAAATTACGCCTTTGAATTCAACGGATGTTTCCGATTACGGCGTGAATGACACCACCACGATTCAAAAAGAAATTAAATGTGTCGTGGACATTGATTACTTCGTCAAATAACGAATTGGGTTTATGGCTAAAATTCTGATTCTTTTAGGGTGCGGGCTGATTATTGCGGGGATTCTCTGGCATTTCGCCGGAGGCGAATCATCAATGCGGGGGCTTCTGAAATGGGTGGGGAAATTGCCGGGGGATATTCGAATTGAAAGGGAAAGTTTTTCTTTTTATTTCCCTCTCGCAACGTGCCTGTTAATCAGCCTTTTGGCGGGATTGGCCGTCCAGTTGGGCCGTTTTTTGTTTAAATAGGCTGCTCAATCTTCTATTTGGGCTTTCCGCCGAAACCGCTATAATACGCCCGTTTATTTCACCTTTCATTTATGGAATTAAGGATGTTTATGTACAAAAAAAGCATTTATTTTTTAACGAGTCTGTTTTGCGTTATGGTGCTTGCGGGATGCAGTGAAGACGCGCGTATCCAAAAAGCAATTCCCAAAGAAGCCGATACCCTGGCGCGGGACTTTATGACGGCGGTCGAAGCTAAGAATTCCGATGCCGCGCTTCAATTGATTGAACCGCAAGTGCGTAAGGAAGCGTCCGAGAAAATTAAAAATATCATTCAGCTTTTTGAAAGCGCGAAAGCTCAACAGATTAAACCGGTGGGTATTCGCGCTCAGAAAAAAGGTGAAGAACGGCTTATTCAGGTCAGTTATCAGCTGTACTATCCGGATAAAGCTATTATTTCAACCCTGGTTATTTTAGAAACTCCGACGGCTCGTTCTATCGTAAGCGTCCGCGTGGATCCGGTGAATCAGCCGCTTGAAAAGCTTTATGCTTTTAAGCTTTTCGGAAAATCTTTTTTTCATTACATCGTGCTTTTGCTTTGGATTGCGGTGCCGCTTTTTATCGCGTACACGCTTTGGCAATGCGTGATTTCAACGGTGAAGTGGAAATGGATTTGGGCCGTTGCGATTATTTTGGCCTTTTTTCCGATTTACCTCGACTGGACAAGCGGTCGCGCGTTTATCCGGCTTTTTTCCGTGATGATATTCGGCGTTTCTTTTGTGAAGCAGAAATACGGGCCTTTGGTTCTTTCCGTAGGTGTTCCTGTCGGAGCGATTGTTTTTTATTTCAAGTATTTGTTCCGAAAAAACAAAAGCGCGCCTTCGCTTTAATTTGAGTTGAACTCTTCTCCCAACATACAGCCCGCGTTGAAACGCGGGCTGTATGTGCATATTCCTTTCTGCCTCAAAAAATGCCACTACTGCGATTTTGTCATTACCACAAAGCGTGACCCCGCGACCAAGCAGAGTTTCTTTTCAGCATTCGAAGCGGAGTTAAAACATTCCGTTTCAAAATACGGCAGGCTTCATTTCGATACGCTTTATTTCGGCGGGGGAACGCCCTCAGCGCTTGAACCGGGCGAGTTTGATCATATCCATGGGTTATTAACCCGCGCTTTTGAATTTAAGCCCGGATTTGAATTTACCGTGGAAGTAAATCCCGGCGACATCAACTCCGAAAAAGTGCAGGCTTACCGCCGCGCGGGAGTCAACCGCGTCAGTTTGGGCGCGCAGGCGATGCAGGAAGAGCTGCTTCGGGACATGAATCGTCCGCATGGCGTTGCTGAGATTGATCAAACTGTGGCTTTACTGCGGCAAGCCGGAATTAAAAATGTCAGCATGGATATGATTCTTAATTTACCTGGGCAAACACTGGCGAATATTGAAGAAACGGTTTCCCGCTTAGTTGCGCTCGGATCCGATCAAATTTCGGTTTATGATTTGGATGTGCATGAAAAGACAGCTTATGGCCAAAGGCGACGTGAAGGACGCCTCAAATTGGCCTCGGAGGCCGAACACGCGGTGATGGCGGAGCAGGTTGTTCAAGGGCTCGAATCTGCCGGTTTTATTCATTATGAACTTTCCAATTTTGCCAAACCGGGCTTTGAATCAAGACACAACCTGATTTATTGGAACAATCAATCCTATTTAGGTTTGGGACCGGGGGCTTTCTCCTATATGAACGGCATCCGTTATCAATTTTCAGATTCGGTGGACGGTTATTTTCGAAAAACGCTCGCGCAGGATTGGACCAACCAAACCGAAGATCGGCTGACGGAAGAAGAAATCGAAAAAGAATCTTTTTTGACAGGTATCCGCTTAAAAGAAGGGATGGATTTGCGCCGTCTCGATATTTTGCGGGACCCCTTCGAAAAAGAATCAGAGATTTATATTCAAGAAGGGTTGTTGGAAAAAGACGAATTTAGGTTAAAATTTACGCCTAAAGGCAAGCCTCTGGCGGAGCTGATTCTGCGGCGGTTTGCGAAAGTTCATTCGAAGCCATAAGGAAATGCCATCATATGATTTCTCCCGTTAAAACAACTTCAGAAAAACCCTCGGCTATTCATCTTAAAGATTATTCTAAACCCGATTATTCCGTCCGTTCGGTTGAGCTTGATTTTGCGATCGAAAGCGCGGAAAAGGTAACCGTGGTTTCGCGGATTCAAATTGCGCGTTCCGCTTCGAATCAAGACGGAAAAAAACCGCTGATTTTAAACGGAACCCATTTGAAGTTGATTGAGGTGCGGGTGAATGGAAAGGTCACCAGCGCGAACGAGTATCAGGTGACGGATAAAGATTTAACATTGGAAAATCTTCCGGCGAGTTTTGAATTAAGCACGACGGTCGAAATTAATCCGAAAGCGAATTTAGCCCTGGAAGGGGTTTATGCCGCGGGAAGTGTGCTTTGCACGCAATGTGAAGCCGAAGGCTTCCGCCGTATTACTTATTTTATGGACCGGCCGGATGTTATGACCCAATACAAAGTGCGGCTTACAGCGGACGCGAAGACTTATCCGGTATTGCTTTCGAATGGCAATCTAAAAGAAGAAAAAATACTCGCCGATCGACGGAGGACGGTATTGTTTGACGACCCCTTTCCGAAGCCGAGTTATTTGTTCGCGTTGGTAGCTGGCAACCTGAAATCCATTCGCGATACTTATGTCACAAAATCAGGCAAAAAAGTGAATTTAGAAATTTATGCAGAGCCCGGCAGTGAAACCAAATGCGCGCACGCGCTTTTGTCGCTGAAGCAATCCATCAAGTGGGATGAAGATACCTTCGGTTTGGAATGTGATTTAGATGACTATAAGGTTGTGGCGGTGGACGCGTTTAATTCAGGCGCGATGGAAAATAAAGGGCTGAATATTTTTAA
>DDUN01000068.1 GCA_002344825.1 Candidatus Multiplicimicrobium inquinatum
ACCGGCGGGAACCCGAATCTCAGCCTCTTCATACAACGCGCGTCCCAACAGGCCCTTTCCGATGGGCGATGTGACAGCAATCTTGCCTGAGTCAAAATCCGCTTCATCTTCAGCAACCAAACGGTAAGTAAACTTCTCTTTTACCTTTAAATTCTCAACTTCCACGGTCGCCCCCAAAAAAACCTTATCCTTGGGCACATTGGCCAAATCAAGAATTTGCGCACGGGACAATTTATCCTCAAGTTGAGAGATACGCGTCTCAAGATGCGCTTTCGCTTCCTTGGCCGCATCATATTCGGCGTTTTCTTTTAAGTCGCCATGCGCGCGCGCCACCGACAACGCCTCGGTCACTTCACGGCGCTTGGTACTTTTCAAATATTGAAGCTCTTCAAAGAGCTTGTCATAACCTTCACGTGATAAAACAATTTTGCCTGACATAATTCCTCCAGCTAAAAAATCATACTCTCAAAACACCCGCCCGCACAAACATTTTCTGCGGTACCTATCTCAAAAATAAAAACTAACAACCCACCCAGCGGGCATAAAGACTTCGGGCCAATGCCGGGTCTTCCGTTCCCTTAATGATCACTCTGCCGTTTTTAAATAAAGTGAGCTCATACTGTTCAAATGTGGCCCGCGCAAAATCCGTTCCGACCAAAACTTGCCCCCGATCCTTCCAACGCTCGCTCAACGAATTCCAGCTAATAATTCCCTGCCCGGGTTCCGGCTGAATCTGTACGGCATTGCGTCCACACAATTTCAAAGTTTGCGTTCCGGATTGAGAATGAAGCGCCGCAAATATTCCGTTTCGGCATCCTTCACAACGTTCCGCCGCAAACTCCGCGGCTTGAATACGCTTAACCTCTCCGCTCCAAACATCCTGCTGAATTAAAACCGGTTCTATCGAAGCGGCTCCCTGCGTAAGATAGCGAACCAATTGCGTAAATTGCAACGCAGCCGTCCAATGCGACGCGGAAGCTAAAATTCCGCTGCGGTCACAAGTTTGTGCGGAATCCGCCGTAGGAGCCTGAGGAAAAAGACAGCGGAGACAATGCCGTCCGTCAGGCAAAACAGAATAAACCATACTGCGGGTTTCAATCGCACCGCCGTAAATATACGGAATTTTATTTTTAACCGCAAAATCATTGATCAAATACCGCGTCTCAAAGTTATCCGTACCATCCAAAACCGCATCCACATCCCCCAAGAGCTCCGCGATATTTTCCCCGCGTAAATCCTCAAGCACTGCTTCAATTTTGATTTCGGAATTAATCGTCTGAAGATGATCTTTTGAAGCCGTGCTTTTGGCACGTCCTTCACGCGCATCACTTTCCGTGAATAAAACCTGCCGCTGAAGATTTGACAGCTCAACAATATCGCGATCGATCAGCTTTAAAAACCCAATGCCCGCTCTTGCGCAAAGCTGCGCGGAAACGGAGCCCAGGGCGCCCAGTCCAACAATCGCGACGCGAGAGGAATCTATTTTTTTTTGCCCTTCGTCTCCGATTTGAGCGAGAGCAGATTGCCTGGAATAGCGGTTCATAGATTAGACGGCCGGCGCAGCAGCGTAAGAGCTGTCGACAAGACAAGGTTCATAGCCGGCATCTCCGATCAGACGTTCCATTTCGGCACGCGAAAGATCAAGCGGAGTTTCACTGCCCGCGTCATGCATAATTTTTTCATTCAGATTCAGCCCGCCCAAATCATCACAGCCGAAAGAAAGTGCCACTTGGGCAAACTTGAGATTCGTCGTTGTCCAATGCGCCTTAATATGCGGAACATTGTCAAAAAGAAGCCGTGAAACCGCAAGAGCCTTCAGGTCAAGAATTCCGCCCGGCTCCCCTAACTTGGCTAATCGGTTATTCTCGGCCTGATAGGAAAGCAAAATGAAAGACTGAAACCCATTGGTTTTGTCCTGCAAATCACGCAACCGCAAAACATGATCCACGCGGTCTTCGTCGGATTCGATGTGTCCATAAAGCATCGTGCAATTAGTCCGCAGACTCAATGCGTGCGCTTTCTCATGAATCGCAAGCCACTCTGCCGCCGTAATTTTTTCACGGCATATTTTCTGGCGTGTTTTCTCCGCAAAAATTTCAGCGCCGCCGCCCGGCATCCCATCAAGCCCCGCCGCAATAAGCCGTTTCAAAACTTCCTCATGGCTCAATTTACATCGGACAGCTAGGTCATCAATCTCGGGCGCGGTAAGTGCTTTGATATAAAGATTCGGACCTATTTTCCGAATCCGTTGAAAAAGCTCAACATAATAATCCATGTACAAATCAGGATGATGTCCGCCCACAATGTGCACTTCGTTGATATTCCACTTATCAACCGCACGCTGAACTTTACCGACCATTTCATCTACAGAAAAAGCATAACCGCCTTCTTGTCCGGGTTTTCTTGAAAAGGAGCAAAACATACAGCTGATACTGCAAATATTGGTGTGATTAAGATGTAAGTTTGCGGAATAATAAACGCGTCGGCCGTTGATTTTTTGCCTCACCGTTTGAGCTAAAGCGCCCACGGCATGAAGATCGGGAGAACGGTAAAGCCGAACACCATCATCAAATGAAAGCCTTTCTCCGGCATTCACTTTTTCGGCGATATCATGAAGGTCTGAATTTTTAAGAATGGAATCGATCATACAAAAGGCGCTCCACGAACGGCATTGACCGTTATTTCAGTGCGTCAGGTTTTTTGCGCTTAATCTCTTCGAAAAACTCGTCCACAAGCTTGGCCTGATCCACAACACGGTGCTGCTGTCCATCCACATAAATCATGCCCTTGTCTTTTCCGCCGGTAATCCCAAAATCACTTTCATGCGCTTCTCCCGGGCCATTTACAACGCAGCCTAAAACCGAAAGCGTTAGCGGATCTTTAAGGGTTTTCATCGCGCGGTCTTCCACTTCGCCCGCCAACTTAAAAACATCCACTTCCGCGCGTCCGCAGCTCGGGCAGGAAATCACGCGCACACCTTTACGCAAGCCCAAAGCCTCTAAAATCATTTTCCCCACTTTAATTTCTTCGCGTGAATCCGCTGTTAAAGAAACACGGATTGTATCGCCGATCCCCTCCTGCAAAAGAGTGCCGATACCGATCGCATTATAAATACTGCCCCGTAAAAGCGTCCCGGCTTCCGTCACGCCCAAATGCAGCGGATAGTTAAAGGTCTGGCTGGCTAAACGGTAGGCTCCGACCATGGTCGGTACATCCGAAGCTTTGATTGAAATAATAATGTCGTTAAAATCAAGCCGCTCTAAAATTGAAACATGGCGCTTCGCACTTTCCACCAAAGCTTCAGGCGTAACACCCAAACGGTCGCGGATATCTTTCTCAAGCGAACCGCCGTTCACACCGATGCGGATCGGAATTTTATTGCGCTTCGCTTTTTCAACGACTTCCACAACACGGTCTTCAGCGCCGATATTGCCGGGATTCAAACGAAGCTTATCCACGCCTTCATCGATCGCGATCAACGCAAAGCGGTGATTAAAATGAATGTCAGCAACCAACGGAATCTTAATGCGTTTTTTGATTTTACCGAG
>DDUN01000052.1:0-3038 GCA_002344825.1 Candidatus Multiplicimicrobium inquinatum
ATAATTCAAAATCATTGGCAATTGGGCATAAAAAAATCCGTTCCTCAGATTTAAAACTAGCAATATGAGTCAAAACATAAACATCATGAGCACGCTTTGCTACCTTAAACAAGGCGGAAAAACCCTGATGCTGCACCGCATCAAAAAAGATCAGGATATTCACCAAGGTAAATGGAACGGCCTGGGCGGAAAATTTCTATCGGGCGAATCCCCAGAAGAATGCGTCATTCGTGAAGTTGAAGAGGAATCCGGTTTTCGCATTCAAAATCCGAAACTGCATGGGTTTCTCACCTTCCCCAATTTCAAAGCGGGACAAGATTGGCAAATGTTTCTCTATACCGCGACTGAATTTACGGGAACCATCAAAGACTGCGATGAAGGCCATTTGGAATGGATTGAAGATTCGAAACTGAAATCACTGCCTCTTTGGGAAGGCGACACTTTATTTCTGGATTGGCTTAAGCAGGATAAATTTTTTACAGGAAAATTTGTCTATGAAAACAAAAAGCTGATTTCGCATTCCGTTCAATTTCATCCGCAAGCTTAATCAACTTTCTTGAAGCGCAAAACTTCCAAATCGCCCGCTATCAAAATAAGTTCTAAGCCTTCACGCCGGTAAGAATCAACTCGTTCCAGTAAAGCAAAATAATCGGTTTCCGCGGCAAGATCATCGCAGGCCATCCGCGTTACAGCCGCGCTTTCAAACTTAATCGCGTTGTTTTCAAGCACCTTCATTCCGCCGGAATACCGATTACAAGGCGCCTGTCCGATATAAACACTTTTTTTCACGTGCAATTCCAAAACAGGTTTGTTTTTTAATGTTTCCGGGTTTAACAACTTGGAATCCGCGCTTTTGAGAACCCAAATATCATGCAGCACTTTCTCTTCTTCGGTTACTGCCGGTACTTTAGCAACCAGCTCTTCTAACGCATAACTCAGCGAAGACGCGTCTGCCGGAGGGTTTTCAACCGGAGTCACTTTGACTTTTACCTCATAATCAAAGCCGGGCTCATAATCAAAACCCTGAATCGAATCATAAAAATTTTCCCAATCCGTTTTGCCTTCACGCTGAATCGACAAACACTTCATCGGCGCAACACCCATGCAGTCAACCTGAGCGGAAGCTATTTTGAAGCTTTCGACTTTTGCTTCGGCTTTGGGCGCGGCAGGTTTCTCAGATTCAACAGGCTTGGCGGCCACAGGCTCAACCTTGGGTTGAGGAATAGAAACAATTTCTTTCGCAGGAACCCACTCGAGTAACTGACCGGGCAAAATAGTTTCCGCCACTTCAACCGACAGCTTCACTTTGCGGTTATCTGTGATTTCAAACAAAATTTCGAGTGTTTTATTATCAGACGAAAATCCACGCACCGCGTCATAACTAATTTCGACGGGAGGCTGAGCCCCGTTCGCGGGCATGCGAAACAGCCGAAACTTAGCGCATTGGCAATCGGCGGAAATACCGAATTTCATTTTGGCCGACGCGGGAAAGCTTTGCCCCGCTTTCAAAACCGGCGAAGCAATTCCGGCCAAAGTTTCAACCCCAATCGACTCCTGCAACACACCGTCCCGTGAAAAGACACCGGGCAAATCAAAAATCTTATGAACACGCGTCAGCTTTTCTTCATCCGCCCAGGCAGGAAAAACAGCCGTAACTAAAATCAACACAATCCAATACTTTTTCATATTTTTCCTTTTTCCGCGAATTCACGAATGCGGTTAGCCATCGCAAAAAAACCATTCCGTCTATTCATCGACAAGTGGCTTTCAAGCCCCAGCTTCTTGAAGGTTCCGTCCAGGTCAACCTGAGAGGCCTCTTCTTTCGTCTTACCGGAATAAATCAAATGCAAAATAGCCGCAAGCCCCTTCACAATAAAAGCATCGCTATCGGCCAAAAACTCGATGCGGGAAGGAACGGATGCCGAAGGTAAAAACTTAAACCAAACCTGACTCATACACCCCTGCACTTTATTCGCTTCCGTTTTTTCAGAATCAGGCATGGGCGGCAAAGCCTTGCCCAGATCGATGACATACTTGTAACGATCTTCCCAGCTTTCCATCAGCTCAAAATTTTCGATCAATTCTTCAATCGTCATTTCTTTCCTTAAAAATACTGGAAACGCTCCGCGTTTCTCCATTCAACAGCCTTCCCACCACCTTTGCCGATACATTTCGGGCAAAGCATCTTAGATGCGAGTTCTGAGCGAAGCATCAGCTGTCTGAGCAGATAAGATGCTTTGCTGAAAGGGATCAAAGTAGCTTCTGGATCTCCGGCAATATCATCGGCAATTTCGTCACACCTTCACTGCCCATAAAATGCCCGTATCCGTTCACTTCCACCACTTCCGCGCCGAGTTCGCGCGCGAATTCGCGGCTGCGTTCAGGGGGCACGGCTTTGTCATTCAAAGATAAAATAGAAACCGCTTTTTTAATTTTCGATCCGGCTTTTTTGAGATCAACGGGAATTTCATAGAACTCTTTGATCGCTAAAATACGAATATTACCGCTAAACCCCGCCACAAAAACACAGCCGTCGGCATGAGCATTCTCTTTACGGGCAAGATAATGAGTAATCGTAACACAGCCCAAACTATGCCCGATGAATATCAGCTTTCCGCTTTTGGGCAGCGATTCAACGGTTTGGTGAAGATACTCAACCCACTCCGCCAAAACCGGATTCAAGGAATTGGGCATAGCCGGAATCGTGCATGCAAAACCATCTTCTTCCAAAACTGTTTTAAGCCATTGAAACCAATTACAATCCGGATCGGCCGCCCAGCCGTGGACAATCACAACCTGCGTTTTCACTTTTTTGATCTCCTGTAAAGAAACAAACCTAAACCGAGCCCCAGCCCCATCATTCCCACACAAAGCCATTGCCCCATCGAAAGCCCCAAACTCAAAAGCCCAAGCTGTTCATCCGGCTCACGAAAAAACTCAATGCCGAATCGGACAAGCCCATAAAAGAACGCGTAAGCGCAAAAAATCCACCCCGCAAAATAGTTTTTATTCCGCAAAGGCCAGAGAATAAGAAAAAT
>DDUN01000052.1:3259-3548 GCA_002344825.1 Candidatus Multiplicimicrobium inquinatum
CAAAGGCCAGAGAATAAGAAAAATCAGCAGGCCTTCCCCCGCAATCTCATAGAGCTGCGAAGGATGCCGAGCTACGCCCAGCGGATCATTGGAAAAAACCATCCCAATCGCAGATTCTGTCGCGCGCCCCCAAAGTTCGCCGTTCAAGAAATTCCCCAATCTTCCAAAAGCATACCCGGCGGGAACTGACGCTACGATAAAATCGATATGCTTCCAAAACTCGATCTTGTGCTTGCGGCAAAAGAGCCACGTGGCAACGGTTGAGCCCAACCATCCTCCATGAAATGAC
>DDUN01000041.1:0-25209 GCA_002344825.1 Candidatus Multiplicimicrobium inquinatum
GGTCCCCGTCAATTCCTTTGAGTTTCAGCCTTGCGACCGTACTCCCCAGGCGGATCACTTAATGCGTAAGCTGCGGCACCGAAGGGTTTAACCCCCCCAACACCTAGTGATCATCGTTTACAGCCAGGACTACCGGGGTATCTAATCCCGTTTGCTCCCCTGGCTTTCGTCCCTGAGCGTCAGTAATGAGCCAGTAAAACGCCTTCGCGGCCGGTGTTCTTTCCAATATCTACGGATTTCACCCCTACACTGGAAATTCCTTTTACCCCTCTCATACTCTAGTCTGACAGTATCAAATGCGTGTCAACAGTTAAGCTGTTGGATTTCACACCTGACTTATCAAACCGCCTGCGGACCCTTTACGCCCAATAAATCCGAACAACGCTAGCCACCTTCGTATTACCGCGGCTGCTGGCACGAAGTTAGCCGTGGCTTCCTCTGCAGGTACCGTCATGACGCCTGGTTATTAACCAAGCGCCTATTCTTCCCTGCTGACAGTAGTTTACAATCCGAAGACCTTCATCCTACACGCGGCGTCGCTCCGTCAGGGTTGCCCCCATTGCGGAAGATTCTCGACTGCAGCCACCCGTAGGTGTCTGGGCAGTGTCTCAGTCCCAGTGTGGCTGACCATCCTCTCAGACCAGCTACCCGTCTTAGCCTTGGTGAGCCATTACCTCACCAACTAGCTGATAGGACGCGGGCCCATCCAAAGGCGACAGGTCTCCGAAGAGATCCCCATCTATCCTTCCGAACATCTCAGTCCGGAAGCTTAAGCGGTATTAGCCCGTCTTTCGACAGGTTATCCCCCACCTTAGGGCAGGTTGCCCACGCGTTACTCACCCTTTCGCCACTCATCATTCGAAAAAGCTAAATGATGCGTTCGACTTGCATGCCTAATCCACGCCGCCAGCGTTCGTTCTGAGCCAGGATCAAACTCTCCATAAAAGAAAATTTGTCCACGATTTGGTAGGAAATACCAAATCGATTTTTGTCGCAAAGCTTTTGGTCGGTTTTCGCACGAAAATTTTTTGAAAGAACAAAAAACAGCCGAACTCACATCCGGCTGTCTCCAACGAAATAAAAATGCGTATGGATAAGATCAAAACCTCATTCAGAGGTGAGGGGGATTATATGAATTTGAAACTTTGAGTCAATACTTTTTTTGATTTTTTTTAAAATATTTTTCAGGGGCTAACTCTTCCCCAACCTAAAAAGCCTTGCTTCGCAGTCCAAACCCTCTATAAAACCAGCCAAAAATTTAATGTAAGTCTTTTATTACTCAACAGTTACAGACTTAGCTAAATTGCGCGGCTGATCCACATCCCGGCCATTCAAAACTGAGACGTAATAAGCAAAAAATTGTAACGGAAGCACGGTTAAAATAGGGCTCAAAAGCTCGTGAATCTTTGGAGTCGTAAAAAAATCTTGTGAGATTTTTTCAAGAAAACGATCCCCCTCTGTTCCGATACAAATCACAATGCCTTTACGCGCGCGAATTTCCTGAATATTTGAAACGGTTTTTTCATAAGTCGCGGACGCAGGCGCGATACAAATCACAACCTGCTGATTATCAATTAATGCGATGGGACCATGCTTCATCTCACCCGCTGCGTAGCCATGCGCATGAGCGTAAGAAATTTCTTTTAGCTTCAGTGCGCCTTCCAATGCGGTCGGGTAATTCGCGCCGCGCCCCAGATAAAGAAAATTTTTACGTTTGTAATGAAGCTTCGCGCATTTCTGTAATGCTTTGGCTTGTTTCAATACACGCACTGACGCCGCAGGAATTTTTTTTACTTCGTGGATGAGCTTGGTATATTCTGCGGATGAAATTTTGCCTCGCAGCCTTCCCATTAAAATCGAAAAAAGTGAAAGCGTCAAAAGTTGCGCGGTATAAGCCTTGGTTGATGCCACGCCAATTTCCGGTCCTGCATGCGTATAAATGACCGCATCCGCCTCGCGCGAAACGGTGCTTCCCACCACATTCACAATCGCGAGCGTCATCGCCCCTTTGGATTTGGCTTCGCGCAAAGCAGCGAGTGTATCCGCTGTTTCTCCGGACTGCGTAATCAAGACAATCAAATCATCTTTGCCAACAATAGGATCACCATAACGAAACTCACTTGAAACCTGCACTCGACAAGGCACGCGCGCCCATGCTTCAAGCATGACACTGCCCACAAGTCCGGCGTGGTGGGCTGTGCCGCAACTCACGATAGATATTTTTTTGATTTTTTTCAGCCGATTCAGCGCTGCGGAAGACAGAGTTTCAAAAGCAATCTCGTCTTTCACGCCTAAAATTTTACTGAGAATTTCAGCCAGGGCCTGCGGCTGCTCATAAATTTCTTTGAGCATAAAATGAGGATAGCCCTGCTTTCGCGCTTGAGTAAAATCCCAATTCACAATTGTCTGCTTACGATCAACGGATTTGCCGGTTTTAAGATTGTAAATCGCAACGCCTTCAGGCCGCACCACAGCCAAGTCATCATCCTCGAGAAAAATAACTTTGCGCGTATAAGCAAGCAGAGCTGTTACGTCGCTGGCGATAAAATTTTCTCCGTCACCTAGTCCGATCACAAGCGGATTCGAACGCTTAAAAACATACACCGCCTCCGGATCATCCTTGAACAAAGTCACAAAAGCAAAGTAGCCATGCATGCGCAAAATAGCTTCACGGAAAGCACGCAAAGGATTTTTAAGCTTGCGGTACCAATCTCCGATCAACTGAGTCGCTGACTCTGTGTCCGTCTGGGAAAGAAAACGTACTTTCTTTTTAACCAACTGCTTACGAATCTCGGCATAGTTTTCAATAATTCCATTATGCACAAGCACCACTTTTCCATGTGAATCAAGGTGAGGGTGCGCATTTTGCTTCGAAGGCTCGCCGTGGGTAGCCCAACGCGTATGTCCGATCCCCTGATGCGCGGCAACCGACTTAACCCTAAGGGCTGATTTCAGCTCCGAAAGCTTGCCCTTCTCTTTTGCGATAAAAAAGCGCCCCGAGGCATCCAAACAAGCCACGCCGGCGGAATCATAGCCGCGGTATTCCAACTGCTCCAAGCCTTGTATTAATACCGGAAGCGCCGATCTTTTCCCCGTATATCCCACAATTCCGCACATAAGCTAGCCCCTTAGTAAATGAAATAAGATAATGATTGCTGCGTTTCCGGGCGAACTGCTCCGAATACCCGCCGCTCAGACGCAAATTATATCTCAAGTTGTTTTTGACATACGATTTTTATTTTTTTATGATGTCGCCATGAATAAAACCACACAAAATCGGCGTCGACAATTTTTCATCAATAAACCCTTCCAGCTGCGCTACATGCTTTATGTCAGCTTACCGCTGGTTGTCGTTTGCGGAATATCCTTCTTCTCGCTTTATGTGGGAATTTGGTCGGACATTCTGAACTCTTTTACGGATCAAAAAGTGCAGGAAGACCTCATTACCGCGACACGCATGGTGCAGTATGAAGAGGTGCGTCAGAATACGGCTCCCAACAATGTTCTCTCCGTATTCCGTTCGGCAGAAAAACTGGGCTCACGCCAACGCGAAATCTTTAAAGAGATTTTAGATAAGGCCAACCGCAACATCTCCATTAAAATTGCCTTGCTCCTCTTTTTTGTAGCCTGGGGAACCATTTATATTTCACACAAAACCGCGGGGCCGATTTATCACATGCTTCGAATCGGCCGTGAATGGCAAAACGGAAACTACCGAGCGCGAATTTTTTTAAGAAAATGGGATGAAGCGCATCCTTTGGCGGAACAAATGAACACAACCTACACGATACTGGATGAGCGCTTCGCTAAAATTAAAAAATGGGCGCGTGAAAAACCGCCGCAAGAGGCAATTGCCCTGATTCAGAAGGAGCTCGAGAGCACTCAGACCTCATGATCCGACTGAGTTTTTTTGGCCTCTGCCAGTTCCGCGCAACCGCAGCGCTACTTTCTTTTTTTCTTTGTATTAGCGCGTCATCGGCTTTTGCTTATGAGTTGAAGCCGGCGGAAATCAAGCTTCTCGAAAAAATCGAGCGCGACACCTTAAAGTATTTTCTAAGACATTCTGACCCAATAACCGGATTGGTCCGCGATAACTCGCGCGCCGGATCTCCCGCCTCAATCGCGGCCACCGGATTCGGGCTGGCCGCGCTGGCAATTGGTGCTGACCGCGGGTGGATTAACCAAGATATTGCCAAAGAGAAAATTCTCCGAACGCTCACTGCGCTTGAGGTGAAAGCCGAAAATAAAAACGGATTTTTTTATCATTTCCTCGACATGAAAACGGGCAAGCGCGTTTGGAAATCAGAAGCATCCTCCATTGACACCGCGCTTTTAGTTGCCGGCGCTCTCACCGCAGCGCAATATTACCCAGGAACCGAAATTGAAGTTCGTGCCAAACGGATTTACGCGCGCATTAATTGGAAATGGATGCTGAACAACTCAGACCTTATTTGTATGGGCTGGACGCCGGAAAGCGGTTTTTTGCCTTATTACTGGGACTCTTATAATGAGCTTCTTATTTTGCAAGCGCTTGCTCTGGGGGCATCCAACCATGCTGTTCCGGCAGAAATCTGGAATGCTTGGTTCCGCAGTGAAGACGAATACAAAGGTAAAAAAATTATCTACTCCCATTCGGGCAGTTTATTTACCTACCAATACTCCCATGCTTTCATTGATTTTAGAAATCTGAACGACGGCGGTATAAATTATTTTGAGAATTCCATTCAGGCAAGCTTGGCAAACCGTGAATACTCAATGGAATTTGAGAATCAATATAAAAGCTATCATGCTTATTCATGGGGCCTGTCGGCGTCCATCGGTCCCGGCGGATACAAAGCCTACGGCGGAAAGCCAGGCCAGGGACTTCAGGACGGAACCATTGCTCCGCATGGCGCGATCGGATCTTTAATTTTTACGCCGAAAGAGTCTTTAGACGCGATCAAATTTTTTTATCTTCGTTTGGGAGAAAAAATATACAAAGACCTAGGGTTTATCGGCGCATTTAATATTGATAAAAAATTTTATCCCCATGAATACCTGGGGATCGATCAGGGAATTATTTTAATGATGCTTGAAAATTTTTTGCGGGACGGCATTGTTTGGAAAAAATTTATGGAACTTGATGCGGTGAAAAACTGGGTTGAGATCGCGCGATTAAAAGAAACCTCTGCGCTTACAGCGCAGCCGGTAATCGCGCAAAAGCCGGAAGAAAAAACTGCGGTTGAGCCGAAGGCTCAGAGCTAGGTCTTATCCGATTAGTTTTTTAGATAAGACACAATTTTGAGAAATATTTTCAAATTGTTTTTAACAATTTGAACTCTTGCGGAAAAATCAGTCTAGAAACGTTCTTTCGCCGCGGGCAAAGCGCACAGCCAAATGATGTGCGGCTTCGTTAATCATTTCCTGTGTCGGATATCTTCCCTTACGAATTTCCTGCTTGATTTCAAAAACCCGCCCCAAATTAGGCTCAGGCTCCTGAGGGATCATATCCAAATATTTTTTCACTTCCCGGTCGATAGAATTTCTCGTCGGCAACGCCGCTTTCGGCGGCTCGATTTTAAACTTCATTCTCACGCCAGCCCCTTAGTAAAATGATGACAATAGAAGACCTTGCGGCTTCCCTAAGATCATCGGCCTGGGCTAATAAAACCTGAAGCGACTTCTCTTTTTTTAAAATTTCTCCTCTACAAAATATATTTTAGGCTGACATTTCAAGCGCAACAGGTCCGCCTTTTTTCATCAAGCTGGCACGCATCCGTGTGACCACCTTCGTGTGAATCTGGCATACCCGCGATTCAGACACATCCAGAATTTCACCAATCTCTCGTAGGGTCAAGTTCTCGTAATAATAAAGCACAACAACCAATTTTTCCTTTTCGGGAAGCTGATTGATCGCCTGCGCCAGAATAGCCTTCACTTCGGTTTGCTGAAGATAGTGAAACTGGTTTGTAATCAAACAATCTTCAACCGTCTGGAGGCGGGAAATGGGTTTATTGCCATCATCATTCTGCCAGACTTCATCCAGAGAAAGAAAGGTTGTTGAATTCAAATCGCTATAAACGGAATTAAGCTCCGCCTGAGAAATGTTGAGCGCCTGCGCTACTTCATCATCGCTCGCGCTGCGGCCATACTTTTCTTCAAGCTCTTTGCACTTGCGGTCAATTTCACGCGCTTTCTTACGCAAAAGACGCGGTGCCCAGTCCAGCTTGCGCAGCTCGTCCATGATCGAACCGCGAATGCGTGATACGGCGTACGTCTCAAACTTATTGCCCTGTGAAACGTCATACTTGTTGATCGCGTCCAACAGCCCCAAGATGCCGTAACTGACGAGATCGTTAAAATCAACGTTCGGCGGCAATCCGATCGCAACGCGGCCGGCAACATACTTAACCAGATATAAATACTTCTTAATAATCTCTTCGCGTTGATCGAGACTTTTCGTCCGTTTGTAGCGTTTCCACATTTTTACTTCATTTTGGTCCATAGAAACAGCCCTCCTTGGGTTGTTAAGCCGTTTTGGTTTGTTGTTCGAGAATTTTTTTAATTTGAGTCAAAGTGTAATTTTTTTCCTGCAGCATCTTGATATGCTCAAGACGGTCAAAAACCTCTTCGCCATAAAGACGGTGTCCGGACAATGTTCGCCGGGCCTCATCAATCAGTCCTGCCACGGTATAGTTGTGCAGTGTTTGCCGGGAAAGCCCGGAGTACTGCATCACTTCGCCGATCTTGAAGAGCTTTTCTCTTTTCATGCGCGAACCTCTTTGCGTTGAAGGCTTTTCATGAGGCTGAGGGCTTCCGGATCTTCCGGTTCCAACAGCAAAATTTTTTGAAGGGTAAACTTAGCCTGATCATCTTTGTTCTCATTGGCCAGCGATTGAGCTTCCATGCGGTACTTTTTTACGCGCTCGCCGATTTCTTCCTGATACATTTTGCTTAAGAATAAGCTTTCTGATTTCCCGTTTTTAATGGCTTCATCTTTGATGTCGTCGATCAAAAAAGAGGCTTCACGGTTATTCGGTTCGTAAACAAAAACTTTTTCAGCCGCGAAAAGTGCCAAGTCATATTGACGCTGACGCAGCAAAGTCCGGCTGCGTTCAAGCCAGTTTTTAACTTCAGTTTGATTCGTGTCGTTCAAAACTTCCGCTTCGCTTCGCAAAACTTCCTGTCGGATTCCGGCAACCGCTTCCTTTTGGCGCTCAATCTCTTTATCAAGGACATCGGCCATAAGCTGCTGCGCGGCGGTATTGTCAGGATCTTGATTAAGAAGCGCCTGCACCTGGAGCCGTGATTTGTAGTATTCGCCATGCTCGTAACTAAGGCGGGCCTGATCAATCGGCGACAAAGTTTCAGACTTCAAAACAAAGTCATTGTTTTTTCGGGCGCATCCAATAAGCGCGCTCAACATCATCACCGCCACCACCAGCGATCTGTTTTTACAATATGTAAAGTACATTATGTAAGTTATGCTATAAATATTTTTAATGCTGGTCAAACTATTTTTTTAACTTTTTTTATCACCTTCTATCAATTGTTGTCTTATATGGCGACACATACTATTAGTAGTGTTTTTGATGGGAAGTTTTTTTAAATATTTTTTGATAAAAAAATTATTTTGAGGAATAAAGAGCGGAAAACTAGGTAGAGACGGCTCTTTTTGAAATTTTCTGAATAGAAAAATGGAGCTTATTTTTAATAAAAAAAGAGCCTTCTTTCGAAGGCTCTTTTGCGGACTAACTTATGTAAAAGAAATCGCGTTAAACACCGGCTTCGGCGAAGACACCCATTTTTCTGAATTTTTGATAACGGTGTTCGAGCAGTTCTTTATGGGAGAGCTTTTGGAGCTTAGTAACCGCGGAATCAACAAATCTGCCCAGGCTTTCTGCCGCGGCCGCATAATCACGATGCGCTCCTCCCAAGGGTTCGGACACGGCCGCATCAATTAAATCCAATTTCAATAAATCTTTTGCGGTCAGTTTCAGCGCTTCTGCCGCATCTGAAACGCGCCCGGTCTCTTTCCATAAAATTGCCGCGCATCCTTCGGGAGAAATCACAGAGTAGTAAGCGTTTTCCATCACTCCGATTTCATCGCCGACACCAATCCCGAGCGCGCCGCCGCTTCCACCCTCACCAATCACCACGGCAATAATAGGAACACAAATTTCTCCCATTTCACGCAAGTTTACCGCGATCGCTTCGGATTGACCGCGTTCTTCCGCGCCAACACCGGGAAAAGCACCGGGGGTGTCAATTAAACAAAGAATCGGCATATTGCCTTTTTCAGCCAGCTGCATCACGCGCAGAGCTTTGCGATAACCCTCGGGGTGAGCACTGCCGAAGCTGCGCTGCAAATTTTCTTTTGTATCGCGACCCTTTTGATGTCCGATCACACAAATCGGCTGATTGCCGCCTTTCCAGCGACCAATGCCGGCGATAATCGCCGCGTCATCACTGAATCGACGGTCGCCGTGAATTTCAAAAAAATCGGTAACCAAGTGATTGATGTAATCCATGGTATAAGGGCGCAGCGGATGGCGCGCAACCTGTACACGCTGCCAGGGAGTTAAGTCTTGAAACGTTTCCCGAATCGACTTTTCGAGTTTCTTTTCCAAGCTTTTAACTTCATCCGAAAAATCAACCTCGGAGTTGGACGACTGCTTTAACTCCAGAATCTTCTTTTCAAGCTCAACAATGGGCTTTTCAAAAGGAAGGCAAACATCAGATAAATCACGTGCTGTTTTCTTTTCCATAATCCCCTCGGTCAATAATACTATTGCTTACGAATAACAACGGATGTGCCAATGGGCACTAAATCAAAAATCTCTTCCACGTCTTCATTGCGCAGCCGCACACACCCCAAAGAAGCCGGCTGGCCTATCTTTTCGGGCTCAATCGTACCGTGAATTCCATAACCCTTCAAGTCAAACCCCAGCCACCTTGTTCCTAGCCCGTTTTTAGGATCTCCAGGGGGAATCACCTCATCTTCGTAATACCAGGTTGGATCTTCAACCTTATTCACGATCTTAAACTTTCCATCCGGTGTGTTTCCTTTCTCTCCGGTTGAAACACGGTATTTTTTAATGTCGTACTGCCCTTGCTTTAACCACAGCGTATTCTTCTTGATCGAAACCTCGATTGAAAACGGCTCTTTTTCAACCTTAAGCTTCATGCCGGGACGAATCACATCTTTTTTCAGCGAATTAGCTTTTTTAATTAATGCCACGGTTGTTTTATATTTTTTGGCAATTTTACCGAGGGAATCGCCCGACTGAACTTCATAACGCTCACTGGTATCCGTTTGTGTTTTGGTATAAATCAAATGATACCGCGCGTCGCGCAAAAGCTTCGAAAGTTTTACTTTATCTTTTTCGGTTTGCGCTGACTTAAGAAGAGTCCGACCTTTTTTTTGGGCTTCATCCCACTTTTTTTCAAGCGTCAGAGCTTCGACTTCTTTTAGTTTTTTATCAAAGCTGCTTGTCGGCTTCGATGGGACAGCTTGCTGGGCAAGCCCAGAACAGGAGAAGGAAATAAAAAGACCAAAAACAAAAAAAGCTAAAAACTTATTTTTCATTCTAAGCACAGATAAGAAGCGTCATAAGAACGCCGAGGACCGCACCGGCAAAAACCTCGAGCGGGGTGTGGCCTAAAAGCTCACGAACATGGGACTCTAAAATATCGCCATTTCCATTTTCTTTCAGTTCATCCAAAATTCGGTTGAGCAGCCTTGCCTGACGGCCGACACTGCGGCGGACACCGGCCGCATCCAGCATGGTGATAATACAAAAAACAAGCGCGATCAAAAAAGGAACGGTATTCCAACCATAATGAAGCCCGACCACTGTCGCTAAACTGGAGGTTGTTGAGGAATGAGAGCTCGGCATTCCGCCAGTATCAAAGATCCAACGCAAATTGAGTCTCTTGTAGCGGAGAATACCGCGCACGACCTTAATCATCTGCGCGACAAACCAGCTAAAAAACACCGCCGCAAACCCTAAATAATCAGCGTGCTCGGGTGAAGACAAAAACGCCTCTTTCTATATTAAATTCACTATTGACAAAGCGGCTCAAATATTATTAATATACATAATTATTATTTATATTAATAATATCAATGCATCTCTGTTAATTATACCAGTAATATCACACTGAACAAGAACGGGTTGGCGAATGATTCGAGTCAAAAGCTGTGCCTATATCGGAATTCGAGCGTTTGAGGTTAATATTGAGGTCGATCGGAGCTCAGGCCTGCCTCAGCTCATTACGGTCGGCTTACCCGATGCAAGCGTTCGTGAGGCCAAAGAACGCATCCGTACCGCAATCAAAAACAGCGGGTTTGAAATCCCTCCTGAGAAAATCACCATTAATCTCGCCCCGGCAGACATTAAAAAAGAAGGCGCCACGTTTGACTTGCCGATGGCGCTTGGAATTTTAGCGGCCAATGAACTCATCCCGGCGTCGATTTTTGAAAAATATTTTTTTTGCGGCGAGCTAGCTTTGGACGGCAGCCTGCGCCCATTTCAGGGAAGCCTTATTTTAACTTCCCATTTTCCGCAAGCTTCCTTCGTGCTTCCCGAAGGCTGCGCCATGGAAGCCGCATGGGCAAAAAAAGCGGCCATCTTTTCCGTTCGTACGCTGAAAGAAGCGGTTGATTTCTTAAATGCAAAAATCGTCATCGAGCCTTTAAATCCGGATCCGGAAGCGTTCTTAAAAGAACCGCCCATTTACCCGGATTTTGCTGAGGTCCGCGGACAAAATCATGTTAAGCGAGCGCTCGAAATTGCCGCCAGCGGCAGACATCATATTCTTCTTGTCGGTCCGCCCGGAAGCGGAAAAACGATGATTTCAAAACGGCTACCGAGCATTTTACCGCCGCCCAGCTGGGATGAGATGATTGATTTAACCAAAATCAAAAGCGTCTCTGAGCAGCATGATGGCGGCCTTGTTTTGCAAAGACCTTTTCGCTCTCCGCATCACACGTCCTCCGCAATTGCGCTTACGGGCGGAGGAAGCTCCGCCAGACCCGGTGAAGTTTCTTTGGCACATCTCGGCGCGCTGTTTCTGGATGAACTACCTGAATTTAAACGCGATGTGCTTGAATCACTGCGCGCCCCCATGGAGGATGGACAAATTACGGTTTCCCGCGCAAAAACTCAAATTACCTATCCGGCACATTTTCTGTTAATCGCGGCAATGAATCCTTGTCCTTGCGGTTATTTGGGCGAACCCACAAGACGCTGCCGCTGCGCTTTAAATCAAATTCAAAAATACCAAAACAAAATTTCAGGCCCGATCTTAGATCGCATTGACCTTCAAATTGAAGTTCCCCGGGTAGGGTCCGAGTTTTTAACAAAAGACACGCACCGCGCTGAATCATCCGAAACGATTCGCGAAAGAGTCATCCGCGCGCAGACCATTCAAATGAAGCGCAACAAGGGAAAGCTGAACGCGCAGCTCACGCCCAATGAAATTCGAAAATGGGCTTGGCCGGATCCCGACGGGTTAGCGCTTATGGAAACCGCGATGAAAAACCTGCGCTTGTCGGCTCGCGCTTATTTTAAAATCCTGAAAATCGCGCGGACAATCGCGGATCTTGAAGCGGAAGAGAAAGTGGTGAAAAGACATGTCGCGGAAGCAATTCAGTACCGCGGGCTTGACCGAATGTCACTCAGAGCGGGTTAAAATATTCAGCTCGTACAAAACCATTTCTTCCTTCATAGCAATTATCTTCGCGTACCGCTCGAGATAAAGCGCCAGCTGTTGAAACGGCCCTTCTTCAAGGCCTGACCGATCCGGCCGCAACGCCTGCCAATCAACCAAAAGATGCGTTGCCTGTCTTTCCGAAAAAAAAGTCTGCAAAGCGGCGGGTTCTGAGTTTTGTTTTAAAAAACTCTCAACCTTATACCGTTCAAAAATAAAATCTGCTTCCCAGGGAACGGTCAAATAATAGCCGTAGTTTTTCATATGTAATAAATATAGCTTTGTGTTCGCGGGAAGAAGTTTGTTCACGGCCTCATACATCGGAAAGACACGGTGCTGTCGTGCCAGGTAGCTTGATTTCGTTTCTTTCCCCAAAAAATAATTCCAAGGCTGCTTTTGATTCCAAAACTGAAATACGCCGGCAACATTCACACTCACGCACACAGCCAGAAATAACCACGCAGCTTTTTTGGGAAGACGAGACAGTCCATAAGCCAGCATCAGACTTAAGAACGGCAAAACAGGCACAATAAAACGAGCCTGACGCGTCGTAACAAGCCAATAATATAAAAACAGAAGACTTATCGCCGCAGGAGCGCGCGGAAAAGATTTCATTTTCCGGCTTAAATAAAGAAAAGGAATCGCCAAGAAAAAAGGCCCAATGATGCCGTCAAATCGATCCGGATTATTGAATTCACCGTCTGTGAAGACGCGCACCCAGGCGAGCCCATAAGCCATCCACGGCGACGCACCCAGCGGAGCGCCAAAGGTCTTGGTCCAGCCCAGGAAAAGCCGCGTTCTCTCTGTGTCCCAATTGAAACCATCCGCAAGCGGCAAACCCAATAACGGGAAGGGATAAAGCGGCCAGCCTGTCATTAAATAGTTCCGAATAAGATACGGCGAAAACACAACCCCCGCTGCCGCTAAAAGAATAACCGTTAAACGAAAAGCTTCGAATGCATTCTTCCTCAGAACGCCGCGCAATAAAATAAAAACGGCGAGCAAAAGCGTCCATTGAATGCCGGTATACTTAATACAACAAGCCGCCCCGCAAAAAGCTCCTGAAAAATAAATCCACTTTGCGCCTTTCCCCGCACAACATTCTTCCGTGCAAATCCAAGACAAAAGAATAAACCAAGCAAAGGCCAAATCAACATATGCCCAAGACATCATCACCGCGACGGTTGGAACCGTCATCAAAATCAGAGCCGCGGCAAAGGCCCAAAAAACAGACAAATATTTTCTGGCATATGCAAAAAGAGTCGCCCCTAAAAGCATTCCAAAGAATGCATGAAAAAGTTTTGCGGCAGTTTCCCCCAGAGCCGCAAGCCCCAAAGAGAAAAAATTTTCAATTAGATGCGGAAAGAATCCGTAAATGTTGTCTTTCCAATAAATCCATCCGCCTTGCGAAAGCATTTGCCGCGGAATTTCCAGATGATAAATCATTTCGTCTTTTTCGCTTGCCGGAAGCAGGCACCAAATCGAGGCAACAATAAAAAAAATGCCTGCCCCGACAAAATAAATAGCCTTCCCGCTTTTTTCTTTGGATTGCGCTCTCAACAAATAAAAGCTTTCTGCCGCTCCGACACACCAAAGCCCCCAAGCCATGGCTCGAATCACAGGAACGGTTCCGCCCTGAAAGCTATAAACAATAAAAAGTAATGTCGAAATTACTAATACACCTACGCCGCTTCTCAACATTAAGCTGACAATCATTTCGTCGGAACTAAAAACCGGCTTGGGAAAAATTCGGGAAAGAAAAAGCGTGGAGAGAAAAATTCCGAAAACAAAGACAACAGATACGGCGAATTGTATGAATAAAAAAGACATGCGATTACTTTATCGGCATTTTTGAATTTTTGCCCTGTGTCTTTTTAAAAGGGGGTTGCTTGATGAACTAAAGGGGGAAAGCAAAGACAGAACCTAGGGCGAGCCAAGGACGCTTGTCCCCGCGGCAGATCGACCCCAGAGGGATTTTTGATCATTTCCGCGCGCCGGCCCTAAGGTTGTCTTTTAGCTTGATGAGGCTCAAAGAGCCTTACGCTAATCGAAACTTACACGGCATTACGGAAAAAATCAAATTCCAAAAATAATTTTTTGATTAATCTTGATGCCGAACGGAAACCACATCGTCAGCCGAAACCTGTACGCGCACGTAAGGAGAGGCATTAACACGAATTTCAATCACGGAATCAGCGGTAACACCCTCAAGCGCTACGCCGGAAGCATCCACGTCCAGATCTTTTATTTTCTTGCCCTTGGCATCAAGCAACACGGCTTGATAATTACGGGTTTCCGCTTTTTCAAATTGAGATTGAACTGCAAGATCCTTAAAGGTGAGCTTTCCGCGCTGAGCCTTAAAATCATCTAAAGGAGCGCTTTGAGAAAACCAATACTTCGCGATCAAATCACGGCGCTCGATCAGTGTTTTTGAAACATAATCCGCATCTTCCTTTGAAGAAAATTTTCCAGCTGAAACTAAAGTGCGAATATCTTCATCGCTGAAGGCCATGATTTGCTTGGAAGCCCAAAAACCATCCGCCCTAGTTACACGCTTAAAAACCTCGTAAGGAAGCTGAATTTTATATTCAGCGGGTTTAAAGTCACGATTATCAAAGTACCCCACGGCAGCCGAAGAGTGCGACTTCTCACCCGCTTCACGCCAACGCTTTTGCCACGGCTTTTCCCAAAAACCAAGTGTCAGAAAAGCTTTGGCGGTTTCACCGAAATCGAACATGTATTCATGTCCAAAAAGCGGCGGTTTTGCTCCGCCATGCGCACTGCCTATTGATCCGTTAAAATCAATCAAGTAATGCTTTAAAACCTGCTTACCGTTTTCTTCCGCAAGCATATCTAAAGTATTACTTTCACGGATGTCATTATTATTCAACCAAGCGCCAAAGACCGCAAGCGCACGAATCTCACGACGGTCGCGATGATTAACAATATCATCGGGGTCCGCTTTACGCCGGCCGCTAAAACTAAAATACCCTTTATTTTCGCCGGCTAAAATTTTACTCG
Organism: Candidatus Multiplicimicrobium inquinatum; assembly: GCA_002344825.1. Classification (GTDB taxonomy): domain Bacteria; phylum Omnitrophota; class Omnitrophia; order Omnitrophales; family Aquincolibacteriaceae; genus Multiplicimicrobium; species Multiplicimicrobium inquinatum. The sequence goes on from DDUN01000041.1 coordinate 14,716, forward strand.
CGGAAACGCGGTATTCCCCTGCGTCGGTTTGCGGGACAAACATCAGCGCCTCTTCAAGCTTCTCCTGAGTCAGCGGTTTCTTAAACCCTGTTTTGTCGCGCGTCGTAGCGCCTTCCGCGGCTTTTATTTTTTCAGGGGAAAAGAAAGCTACGGTATATTGGGGCACATTGTAACCAAGGGCGTAAAAAAACCGGCTGGTAATGACTTCCGCGGCGGTGGCAAGCTCTAAGCTGTCCGGGCCATCAAACTTGACCAAATAGTTATCCCCTTTTACATCGCGAATAAAAAATCCCACATGCAAACCTTCCGTCTTCGCTTTCGTGACGCTCAAAGCTCCGGAAAGATCGGGTCCGTCTGTTTCCGAATATCCCCGCGCCAACTGAGCGGAGGTCAGCCGGCTTTTAGCGTGCCGATTAACAAAAAATGCGGAGTCAGGGACTTCGTCAAAAACATTGATGTTCGCGGAACCTAAAGGCTTTTTGAAAAGCTTTCTTCCCCAACGACTCAAATCTAATTGGTTCATCGCTTCCGCGTGAACATTTTGTTCGTAAACATCGCGGTAAAGCAAAGTCTCTTGTTTTTTAACAACGGGGGCTTCCGCCGCGATCGCGGGCAAGGAAAAAACGGAAATTAAAAACAGGGAGAATATTTTTTTCAACATATTAAAACGCCTTCTTGCTGCGAACAAAAAAGTTAGTGCCCTCATCGCCGTGCGCGATCGAGATATTAACTAAATTGTTCCGTGCGACATAAACACGGAACTCGAGACCGTAAGACTCTTTGAAATCTTTAAACTGAAACTCGCTCCACTCACCGAAAGTTTGTCCAAAATCAAAGAAAGGCACCGCGTCCATATGCAATTCGCGGTATTCCCAAATTGTGTAGCGATACTCAATATTAAAAAGCAAAAGGCTTTCACCGAAAAACCGGTTTACATGATAAGAGCGCAGAGTGTGGCTTTGTTCAGGCAAGGTGCCGTATCCGCCCAGCTTGGACATGTTGTAAAACGGAACATTGCCGCCATTAATCTCATCATGATGCTCGGCTAATCCGCGGATCGCAAGAACACGGCGGGGTGATCCGACTTTAAAATACTGCGCCATATCCGCACGATAAGTAAAATAGCTGGCGTTAGAATCATCCAAACCTTCGCTGTAGCCAAAATAAATCTGGCGATAACCTCCGCGCGTGGGGGCATCACGAAAATCACGCGTGTCGTTCTTAAGGTCCGCTGCCAATGTAAGTATTTTATCGCCGCCGGAACCGGGGATGTTATTCAGGCCAAAATAACTTAACTGGCCCCAGTCATCCGACTCGCCTTCTGAAATATTATTGTTCTCATAAACTAAATGAAACGCGCCTTTCCATTCAGGTGAAAACTCATACCCCACTTTGCCCGCAACCGTTGTCTGCTCATGCCCATAACTCACGCCATTACCGGCGCTGGTGTCAGGCCCCATTCCAAAAAAGTTATCTTCCCAACGGTCTTCATACTGAAAAAACCCGGAAACAAAAAACGGCGTCCCGGCAACTCTTTCAACTCCGATTTCAGCGCCGGTACGGAAAGAAATTTCTTCACCGTAATGAACCCATGTATCAAAAGTAAAATCCGGATACTTGGACTGCAATCCGGATAACTTCGGCAAATCAAGCTTAAGGCCATACTGCATTCCCTGGCCGGACATAAAACCAATACTGGGCTGAATACCGTGATTTTTAAGATAGGTATAAAGCCATTCCGCTTTTTTAGGCAGATATTCTTTTTCGGTAAAAAGAAGACTTTTGCTTATCGGCCAACGAATCATCTCGAAAGGCAAAGCCAAAAGCGCTGAAAGCGGGTCTTTCAGCGAAGATGATTTTAAGGGCTTGGTATAAACCGGAGCATATTTATCCGTATTCGCGGCAAAGGCCGTTCCGGATAAAAAAACAGCTCCGGCAAGAAAAAAAACAAGGGAAAGCATCCCTGTGCGCAGTTTTTTGAAAATCATTACTTAGTCTACCTTTCCTTCTTTGTGCCGCAAGAGAGCTTGATCAAGCTGCTCCAACTCGAAAAATAAAATGTCTTTCACAAGATAATAACGCTGATTCGCTTTCACATAATAAGGCTCTCCGGATGTCCGTGAGCCTGAAGCGATTTTATCCACAAAGTCTTCCGCTGTTTGAACTTCAGAGCCAAATTTAACCCACTTATATCGCATCAGCAAAATCGCTTTTTTGCTGTTATGCGTTTCTCCGTTTCGCAGAAAATTATAGGCAGTTCTGGAAAGCCGTTCAAGCAGATACTCGATTCTCTGCTTTTGATAATCCGTCTCCAAACCTGTTTTTTCGGCTAATTTTTTGAAAGAACCCAAGGTCTCAATTTCAGCGGCATCCCCCAACAGGATCATTGCCGGTGGTTTCTTATCGGCTTTTGGCTTTTTCGCTTGAGGTTTTGATGTAATTTTAATTGCTTTAGCAGACGGCTGACTATTCTGCGCGGTGGAAACAGCTTCTGCCTGGCCGCCTTGCTCTGTCGCGGAAAGGCTATCCTGCTTCCGGGCGCAAGCGCTGATAAAAAAAACGCAGAGCAAAATCAGCCAAAAAGGAAGACGCATTTTGACCCTCACAATTGAACCAAGGGCTGAAGCTTTTTACGCAATCCAACAAGAACCATCAGCCAAAAAGGAATTAGAACCAGAACCAACAGCCCCATTTGAGGGGCGGAAATCTGAAAAAGAAACGTCCCCGCGATCATAAACAATCCGGCTAACGTTTTTGCGCCCCGGAAACCAAGCATATCAATCCAGGGCTTGGCTTGCCGGCGCTCAGCGCTTGAGAGCGGCAAATAAAGAATTTCTTTGCTTGCTTGCTGAATGGAGTAATTCATGCTGCCGTCGTAAAGCCGGTAAATCACCGCCGCCACCAAAGACACCGCGCACAAATTCCAAACGGATAAAATCGCTAAGCCGACGGGTAAAATCCAAATAGACCCCAGGGCTCCGAAGCGGCGCAGAAAAGTCGCGGTCATGAGAAACTGCATTAAAAAAGAAAGCAAATTAAGCCAGGCATAAAATCCACCATAAAACGAAGCAAGCGCCTGCTTGCCTTCGACCATTTGCTCCACAACGCCGGCAAATTGGTTCTCAACGATCGTTGATGTCATTTTCGCCAAAATCACCAGCCCCGCCACAAGCAATAGATAAGAAGTTACGCGTAAAGGTTTTTGGGCTTCGGGCAAAGGGACTGTCGGGGTTTCCAAAAATGGGACATGCTGTTTTTGCCGTACTTCTTTCCAGAGAATCATGCTCAAAAAAAGACAAGCCGCTAAAATTCCGGAAACGACCAAAAACAAATTATGGATTGCGGTCACTTGCAATAAAGCTTGAGTGGCCCAACCGCCCAAAATTCCCCCGATAGACCCGCCGCTAATAATCAATCCGAAAAGACGCTTAGCTTCATTTTGCGAATAAAGGTCATTAGCAAAAATCCAAAATTGCGTGGTTAAAATAACGGAGAAAGTCGCCTGCCATAAAAAGAAAAATGCGGAGATAAAAACAGATTCTTGATTCGAAAAAAACCAAAAAAAACCCAAGTTGAAAATTAAAAACAAAGTCATTGCCGCGTCAAAAAGCCGGTGCGGCATTTTTTTCCCAAGCCACGAATACCCCCAAACCACCACAACCAAAAAAAGGCCTTCGGCAACGTTCATGTATTTCATTTTGTCCGCGCCAAAATCATCAATAAAAAGGGCGTTGCGAAGCGGCTTGAGAATGTAAATGGTCATGATCACAAGCATGAAGTACAAAAACATCAATAAAGTTTTCATGCGCTCGCCGGGGCGAATATCAAAAAAAGGCTTGAGAAAGGCGGTCAAAAAGTTCTTCATGCTTGCGCCTCAAAAGCATTTTCAACGTGCCGAACCTGAGGAATTGAAACGCCATCATAAATTAAAGCGATAACGTCAAAACGCGCCGAAGCGTTTTCGATTTTGTTTTTTTGTAAATACCATTCAGCAAGTTTTGTGATTTGCTTTTGCTTGACTAAGTCAACGGCTTCTTCGGGCAAACCAAACTGAGGCGTGCTACGGGTTTTGACTTCAACGAAAATAATCCGCCCTCTTTTCCGCGCGACCAAATCCAGTTCGCCAAAAGGAGACCGAACCTTTTTGTCTAAAATTTGATAACCCTGCTCCGTCAAATAGGCCGCCGCAATCATTTCCCCGCGATCTCCCAGCGATAAATAAAATTCTCCTTTGGCGGGCTTAATTCTCATAATTACGTGATTTTTTTGATTGGTGGTTGGAAAGCGTCCCGGAGCCAAAACATACCCTACGGACGGGATCAAAACTGCGCCGATGAATCACGCATGCACCGTGATCCTGAAGAGCCTGCAAGTGCAGGGTGGTTCCATAACCTTTATGCTGGGCGAATCCATACTCCGGATATTCGATTTCCATTTTTTCCATCCACGAATCGCGGATCACCTTCGCCACAATCGATGCCGCCGCAATGCTTGCGGATTTCGCATCACCGCCAATAATCGTTTTTTGAGAAAGAGGAAGGTCAGTTGTAAAAGTGCCGTCAATCAGAAGGCCATCGGGAGAAAGAGGAAGGTCAAGTACAGCGCGCTTCATGGCAAGCAGTGAAGCCTGAAGGATATTGATACTATCAATTTCTTTCTCATCCGCAAACCCGATGCCAACCAGCTGCCTGGCAATGATCTCGCCGTAAAGCATTTTTCTTTTTTTCGGTGTTACTTTTTTGGAATCATTCAGCCCGGACAAGCCTTCGGGTTCAATGACTACCACGGCCGCGGCGACCACAGGTCCGGCAAGCGGACCGCGCCCCGCTTCATCAACACCCGCCCATCTGCCTGAGGAAATAGCAAGGCGGTCAAAATCAAAGAGGGGGCTTTGAGCTTGGTTCGCCTCGCCTTCGGGCATATGGAAAAAAGTTATTTCAAATCGCGCAGATAATAAAGCTTCGCACGACGAGCGCTGCCTGCGCGAGTCACTTCGATTTTTTCAATCGAGGAAGCATACAACGGAAAAGTTTTTTCAACTTTGTCGCCATGTGAATCCTTAATCACGCCAAAGCTGGCTCCGGCACCGGAACCGCGGCGGCGAAGGCAAACACCTTCGAAAATCTGAGTGCGGGTCTTGCTGCCTTCTTTAACCTTCAAATGGATTTTTAAAGTATCACCCACCCGAAAATCAGGGATTTGGCGGCTGGCTTTTGTTTTGGCATCAATTGCCTGTATTGCGTTCATTTTTCGTTCTCCTTGTTCGTTTTCTTATCAGTTCTTTTTAAAAATTTTTTTCCGGCTGCCGGTTTTTCTATTTTCTCCAGCAAGTCCGGCCGATGCTTGCGGGTCAACTCCATCGCAACCGCATCGCGCCATTTTTTTATTTCAGAATGATTTCCCGAAAATAAAATCTCCGGCACTTCCCAACCGTTATATTCGCGCGGCCGAGTATACTGCGGATACTCCAGTAACCCGCCGCCAAAACTCTCCGCTTCCAGCGATTCTTCATTTCCCAGCACGCCGGGAACAAACCGCGTCAACGCTTCAATCAAACAAAGCGCGGGGGCTTCTCCGCCCATCGTAATAAAATCACCGACCGAAATCATCTGGTCGACCAAATTTTCTTTGATGCGGTAATCCATGCCTTCATAGTGTCCCGCGATCAAAACAATTTTCTTTTTTCCGGCAAGCCCTTTGGCTAATTCCGGCGAAAGCGGCTCACCGTGCGCATCCATCAAAATCTTCCAGCTCCCCACTCCCACTTCATTCAAACAGGCATGCATGGGCTCAATCTTGAACACCATTCCGGGACCGCCGCCAAACGGGCTATCATCCACGGTTTGGTGCTTATCTTTGGCCCAATCGCGCAAATTATGCACGCGAACCTTAATCAGCCCATCCTTCTGAGCGCGCTTTAACAGCGACTGCTTCAGAGGCGAGTCAAAAAAATCCGGAAACAGCGTAACAATATCGATCTCTAGCATAAGCTCTAAATCCTAATTTCTAAATTCTAAACGAGGCGAAGAGCGCTTGGCTCTGTTTAGAGTTTAGGATTTAGTGCTTAGGATTTCTTCGCGCGTTGTTGCTTCTTAATCAGACTCTTAACCGAGATGCTCACCTGAGCTCCGGCTTTGGTCCAATGATCGAGACGATCTTGCTTCAAAACGAACTTCTCTTCTTTCGGAAGAGCGTCGTAGAAACCGATTTCCTCGATGAAACGGCCGTCGCGGGGCGATTTTGCATCAGCAACCACAATGCGCCATTGCGGACGGTTCTTAGCACCAAAACGTTTCATACGAATTCTAACTGCCATTTGCTTTCTCCTTAATTTCCTACTTACTACTAACCAACTAACAACTAATTTTTTATTCTCGCGCGCTGAGCTTTACCGAAGCGCGCAAAACATGGAAAAGAATAAAAACGAAGTTTTTATTCTTTAACTCTTCTGATGCTGGCCCCGACTTTGGACAACTTCTGTTCCAAACGGTCATACCCACGGTCAAGATGATACACACGGTTAATTTCCGTTTCACCGTCCGCTACCAAGCCCGCCAGCACAAGCGCCGCGCTCGCGCGCAGATCCGACGCCATCACCGGCGCACCGCTCAATTTAGGAACACCGTGAATCACGGCTGTCGCGCCTTCCATAAAAATCTTCGCGCCCATGCGCCCCAGCTCGCTCACATGCATGAAGCGATCCGGATAAATTTTTTCCGTAATCACGCTGATGCCCGGAGAAACCGTCATCAACGCCATCATCTGCGCCTGTAAATCCGTCGGAAACGCGGGATACGGTAATGTCGTCATATCCACCGTCTTCAGTTTGCCGCGGCGCGTCACACGCAATGCGTTTTTATATTTCGTAATGCTCGCGCCAACTTGCGTCAGCTTGTCGATCACAGCATTCAAATGCGTCGGATCCATTTTTTTAATCAGCAAATCACCGCCTGTAATCGCCGCGGCAAACATAAAAGTGCCAGCCTCGATACGATCCGGAATCACACGGTAATTCGCGCCATGCAATTTCTTAACGCCCTCGATTTCGATGCGCGGCGAACCCTGGCCCGAAATCTTCGCGCCCATTGCCTTTAAAAAATTCGCCAAATCAACCACTTCGGGCTCGCAGGCCGCGCTCTCGATCACGGTTTTACCCGGTGTTAATGTCGCCGCCATCATCACGTTGCCTGTTGCCAAAACCGAAGAGCCGTAAGAACCGCCCAGATAAATTTCGGCGCCGCGCATCTTTTTGCCGGCTTTGGCTTTTACATATCCGTGCTGAATTTCAATTTTAGCGCCCAGTGCTTCAAAACCCTTCAAATGCAAATCAATCGGCCGCGGTCCAATAACACAGCCGCCCGGCAGCGAAACTTCAGACTCGCCTAAGCGCGCCAAAAGAGGTCCCAAAACACAAACGGAAGCGCGCATCGTGCTTACCAACTTATACGGCGCAAACGGCTTCAGATTCTTGCCGGGTTTAATCGCCAAAGTTCCTTCATCATAAGTGACGCGCGCGCCGAGTGAACGCAACAGCTTGCACATTGTCATGATGTCGCTCAAATTCGGTACATTTTCAAATACCGATTCATCCGGCGAAAGCAACGCGGCCGCCATAAGCGGCAACGCGGAGTTCTTCGAGCCCGAAGTCTCAACTTCCCCGCGCAGCTTGATGCCGCCTTTTACAATAATTTTATCCACTTAGCCCTTAACTCTTCCCAAGACGACTCTTTCAATGTCCTGATGATCTTTATAAATTCTCAGATCCTCGTAGCCATTTCTTTTCATTTCTGCGCTCACAGCTTCCGCCTGTCCGGCGCCAAGCTCGAAACCCAAGCATCCGCCCGGTTTCAAGTACCCACCCGCATCCTTAATAATGCGCCGGTAAAAATCCAAGCCGTCTACCCCGCCATCGAGAGCGAGCCGCGGCTCATAAGCCAGCTCCGGCTGCAACCCGTTCATATCTTCCCGCGTTAAATACGGCGGATTCGAAACAATCAAATCAAATTTCCACTCGCGGCTCTGTCCGCCGGTAGGCGGAAGCTCAAACCGCGAGAACAAATCAGACAATATAAATTCAGCGCGTTTCTCGAAATTCAATTCCCGCGCGTTCGCGCGCGCAATCTCAAGCGCCTCCTGCGAAACATCCACTAAAACAGCTTGCGCATCTTTTATCTCACTTAGCAAAGCCAGCGCAATCGCGCCCGATCCGCAGCCAAGATCAAGGAGCCAAGGGCTTTGCTTCCCTTTCAGCTCTGCCGCAGATGCTTCAATAAGCTTTTCCGTTTCGGGCCGGGGTATTAAACATCCCGGTCCCACCTTCAATTTCAAAGAGTGAAAAAAAACATCCCCAAGCAAATACGCCAGGGGAATCCGTTTTTCACGGGCTTGTATCCAAGCGAAAAATTGTTTCTCTTGCTCCGGCTGAACTTCTTTATCGGAAGACAGATAAATGTCAGCACGGTTTAAGCCTAAAAGCTGCATTAACATATGCTCGCTTTCGGTTTGCGCTTCGTCAATACCCGCAACCCGAAGACGATCCCGGCCCGCCTTTAAAACCTCTTTCAAGGTCATAAACTGGCTTGGGTCAGCTTTTTTTCCCTCTCAGAGCGCCACAAAGCGTCCACTACAGGGTCTAAAGAGCCGTCGAGAATATCATCGAGACTATGCAATGTCAAACCGATTCGATGGTCTGTAACCCGTTGATCCGGAAAGTTATAAGTGCGGATTTTACCTGACCTGTCGCCTGTTCCGACCTGCTCCTTACGCTCTTTGGCTTGAGCATCATGCTCCTTCGCTCTTTGAAAGTCAAAAAGGCGCGCCCTCAATACACGCATAGCGCTGGCCTTATTCTTCATCTGGGATCTTTCGTCCTGGCAGGTGACCACAAATCCGCTGGGAAGATGGGTAATACGAACGGCCGACTCGGTTTTATTGACATGCTGGCCGCCTTTACCGCCGGCACGGTAAACGTCAATTTTGAGGTCTTTGGGCAGAATCTCAACTTCTTCCTCGGTGACTTCAGCCAAGACCGCCACAGTCACGGCCGAGGTATGTACGCGTCCGCTGGCCTCGGTTTTGGGTACGCGCTGTACACGGTGAATACCGCGCTCAAAACAGAAATAGCTGTAAGCATCCTGACCCGAAACCGAAAAAATGACTTCTTTATATCCGCCCAAATCGGTCTGGCTGACCTCCATCATTTCTACTTTCAAGCCGTGCTTCACGGCAAAGCGCTCATACATACGCAAAAGATCGCCAACAAAAAGCGAAGCCTCTTCGCCTCCGGTGCCCGCGCGAATTTCCAAAATAACGTCACGTGAAGCATCGGGCTCACTACCCTTCAAAAGCATGTCTTCCATTTCGATTTGAAGTTTCGAAAGTTTTTCATCCAGCTCGCGCTTTTCTTCGAAAATCATTTGCCTAATTTCAGGGTCTGCGTCATTGTCTGAATCAAGCACTTTCCGGTCAGCATCATACTTTTTATATTCTTCATACTTATCAAGCAGCGGGCGCAGCTGCGCCAACTCGCGGTTTAATTTCTGAACCTGCGATGATTTCTGCAGCGTCTCGGGATCGGAAAGCAAAGCTTCCACTTCCCCTTTGCGCAGCACCATTTTTTCTAAACGTTCTCTGATTTTCACTATTTTGCCTTGCATGCCTCGATAAAGCTCGGCATGCGATTAATTTATTTTATTTGCGGGACTGAGGTGCGTTTTGAGCTTTGTCGAAAAACGCAAAATGACGCAGAAAACAAAAATCCCCGTTACAATTAAGTAACGGGGATTTTCTACTAACGAAACTAACCGTTTTTTTCAGCGGCGGCTTTTTCTTTAAGCGCTTTCAATTTATCTGCGATGGAAGAGCCCACGACTGCTTTCTTAGCGGCCGCGGCAGCTTTGACATCGACGGTTTTCTTCACATTAACCGTGACTTTATCCTGAAACTTCTTCTTGAAGCGGTCGATACGTCCGGCCGTATCCATAATACGCTGCTTGCCCGTGAAAAACGGGTGGGACGCACTGGAAATATCGATGAGCATGCTCGGATATTCCACACCGTCAATCTTGTAGGTTTCGGTCGTTTTGACTGTCGACCGTGTTAAAAGAATAAAATCGCTGGAAGCGTCACGAAAGACTACTTTGCGATATTCGGGATGCACATCTTTTTTCATTTTCTCTTTCCTCTTTCACTGTTTCATTTGGCGCGCTTCGATAAAACTCAGCGCGCATTTTCCTAATTGTTCTAAAAACTTTGTTTGCTTTTCGGCGGTTGCGCACTAGCGGTGCGCAGAGCCAAAAGTTATTTATCGGCCTTGCTCATGCTCGCCAAAAAGTCGGCGTTGGATTTGGTTTTCTTCAAGCGATCCACCAAAAGCTCCATCGCTTCGGTCGGATTCAGCTCATTCAGAACCTTACGCAAAATCCACATCAGCTTCAACTCATCCGCCGGCACCACGATTTCTTCGCGGCGCGTATTCGACTTTTTAACGTCGAT
>DDUN01000041.1:25516-27072 GCA_002344825.1 Candidatus Multiplicimicrobium inquinatum
GCCCGTACCCTTGAACTCTTCGAAAATCACTTCGTCCATACGCGAACCTGTGTCGACAAGCGCAGTCGCGATAATCGTCAAACTGCCGCCTTCTTCCACATTGCGCGCCGCGCCAAAGAAGCGCTTGGGCTTGTGCAAAGCGTTGGAGTCTACACCACCCGACAAGATTTTGCCAGAGTGAGGTGCAACGGTATTATAAGCGCGGGCCAGACGGGTAATACTATCCAAAAGGATGATTACGTCCTTACCATGCTCAACCAACCGCTTGGCTTTCTCCAATACAATCTCGGCTACCTGCACATGGCGTTCGGCCGGCTCATCGAAGGTCGAAGCCACAACTTCGCCCTTAACAGACCGCTGCATGTCCGTAACTTCTTCCGGACGCTCATCAATCAGCAAAACGATCAAATGAGAGTCGGGATGATTTGTTGTGATGCTGTTTGCTAATTTTTGCATCAAAATGGTTTTTCCGCTATAAGGCGGAGCAACAATCAATCCGCGTTGTCCAAAACCCACCGGGGTCAGCAAGTTCATAACGCGCATGGAAATTTCTTCCGTAGCGGTTTCAAGCTGAATGCGCTTATTCGGATAAAGCGGGGTCAGGTTATCAAACGGAATTTTGTGGCGCACGCTTTCCGGATCTTCCGCGTTCACAAGCTCCACTTTCAAAAGCGCGAAATATCTTTCGCCTTCTTTCGGCGGGCGAATCAGTCCGCTGACCGTGTCTCCTTTGCGCAAACTAAATCTGCGGATTTGACTGGGCGAAACATAAATATCATCCGGCGAAGGAAGATAGTTATAGTCCGGTGAACGGAGAAAACCAAAACCGTCTTCTAAAATTTCTAAAACACCGGCGCCGAACATCATTCCGGATTGTTTCGCCTGCGCTTCCAAAATTTTAAACATCAAATCTTGTTTTTTAAGCCCCGCAATTCCTTCAATATTAAATTTCGCGGCCAGCTCCTGCAAATCCAAAACTTTCAGATTGCGAAGGCTCGCGATATCAAGCGGCTTTTCACCGGGCTTTAATTGAATTTGTGTTTCATCCACGCCGGCATCTTCAGGCCGGTCAAAGTTAGGACGGCGCGAAGGCGGACGGCGGTCGCCTCCGTTGCTCCCGCCACTGTGGCCGTAAGAGCCTCCCCCATGTCCTTGCCCGCCGGAATAGGGGCGGCGATCACGGTCGGAGTGGTGCGGGCGGCGGCTGCCGCCATTGTCGTTGCGGAGGGGTCGTTCTCGTGTGGACATGATTGGTTAGATCCTTTGGTTGGTTTTTATGAGTTGTTGAAAAAGGTTAATCGCTGCGTTACAAACTTCATTTCCTTGTGCGCCGTAGTCACTTACTACGGCTCCGCGGTCACTCGTTTGCGCCTTGCGCTTAACTCTTTTTGAACAGCTCATTTTTTTAATACTAGCTGTTTTAAAAGTGTACGAACTTGTTTGCGCATCTCTGCTTTTGATCCGCTGTTATTGATCACAAAATCGGATTTCGCCATTTTCTTCTGAATCGGCCATTGCTCGGCCCGGCGGCGGCGAATTTCGGTATGAGTCCATCC
>DDUN01000041.1:27426-28525 GCA_002344825.1 Candidatus Multiplicimicrobium inquinatum
AGGGCGATCCATTTCTTTTTTGTTTTTTTAATTTCACCCAAAAACCGCTTTAAAACGTACGGATGAATCAGTTTCTCCAAACGTTTGAGCCGCGCGGGATTTTTAAAAACAATCTCGGCAAGCTTGCGCCGTTCCAAAAATCCGCTCACCATCGCGTCCGGAAATTTTTCGCAGATTTTTTCAAATACGGGGTTTGTCGCCTGCAGTGTTTCATGCGCGATGCGGTCCGCGTCTAAAACCAAAAAACCTTCTTTGCGCAAAAGCCCCGCTGCCGTGCTTTTACCAGTGCCAAAGCCACCCGTAATCCCAATAACCATTTTTTTCTTTTTAACTAACTTCTTCACTGTTCTTCTATCCTTAGTTTGCTTCAATTTGTTCAAAAAGGCTCAGTTGCAAGGCGCAAACAAACGCCCGCGGAGGCGTAGTAAAATCTACGCCGCACAAAGAAGTGCTGTTTGCAACGCGGCAAATGACCTTTTTCAACAAATTGATCTCACTGCTTGTACCAGCTGTCGCCAATGTTCGAGTCGGCCCTTAAAGGAACCTTGAGTTCGTACGCACTTTCCATTTCTTTGCGGATCATCGCTTCCAGCTTTTTGACTTCGTCCGCTGGCGAGTCAAAAACCAATTCATCGTGCACTTGCATAATCATCAGGCTTTTCCATTTTTCAGATTCCAGTTTATGGTGAATGCGGATCATCGCGATTTTCACCAAATCCGCCGCGGAGCCCTGAATCGGCGCGTTAATCGCGGCGCGCTCAGCATAATTACGCAGCTGCATATTCTTCGAATGAATGTTCGGAAAATAAGAACGGCGCCCTAAAATCGTGGTCAGCCAGCCTTGTTTGCGGGCAAGTTCTTTTTGCCCTTCCAAAAAGTCATGCACCTTCGGATAGCGCGCAAAATAGTTTTTAATGAATTCATCCGCTTCCGAAATTGAAATTCCTAAATCGCCGGACAAACCAAAGCTTGTTTTGCCGTAAATTACGCTGAAATTAATTGTTTTTGCCGCGTAGCGCATTTCACGCGTCACTTCTTTTTCTTTCACGCCGTAAAGCAAAGTCGCCGTAAACGCGTGAATGTCGCGGTCTTCTTCAAA